>NZ_JBHUNA010000003.1:0-25115 GCF_042685205.1 Lentibacillus juripiscarius | reverse complement strand
AGCGTCCACAACTCGAGCGAGAGCACCCGCAACTCGAGCGAGAGCGTCCACAACTCGAGCGAGAGCACCCGCAACTCGGGCGAGAGCGTCCACAACTCGAGCGAGAGCACCCGCAACTCGGGCGAGAGCATCCGCAACTCGAGCGAGAGCGTCCGAAACTCGAGCGACACCTGCACCAGGCCCAGTAACACCTTCGAAAGGAGCAGAAACAATGGATTCCAAAGACCAAGGATCAAAAGATAAGCAGCTTGAATCCCAAATTTCTGAACATCAGCAACATTTAAAGCTCAATTCCTCTGAATTAAGTGACCTATGGGCTAATTATCTTGGAGATTCCATGTTTTCGTGTATTTTTGAGCATTTTTTGGAAGTTGTCAAGGATGAAGAAATAAAAGACGTGTTGTTATTTAATCAAAAACTGTCAAAGCGCCATCTCAAGACTATCTCAGAGCTGTTTGTTAAAGAAGGAATTCCAGTACCAGCTGGGTTTGGCTCGTCGGACGTCTTTAAAGGAGCACCACGATTATTTGATGATACCTTTATGTTATTTTATGTTCAACAAATGGCAATTGGTGCATTCGGACAATATACAAGAGCCTTATCAAGCTCCATTCGTCAGGATATAATGGATTTTTACCGGCAAGGTGTTCAGGAATTAAACGAAGTATATGAAAGATCAACACACTTACTGCTTGAAAAAGGAACGATCATGAAACCACCAAACATTCCTATCCAAAGCATGTGGAGTTCATTGATAAAAAGTCGTTTAATAATTTTCTTGCCGGTAAAAATCGTCCGATAGCCGGATTAGAAATGAAATATTTAAACTTAAATATTTCTACGAATGTGTTGGGAAAATCCTTAATGATGGGTTTTGCACAAACAGCTTCCTCGCAAAAGCTGAGGAATTATTTTAAGAATGGATGGCAGCTGGCAGATAAACAAATTAAGCAGTATGGGAGTATTTTAGCAAGTGATAACATTCCGTCTCCAATGCTAATGGATCCCCATATTACAGATTCCAAAGTCCCCGCATTCAGTGACAAGCTGATGGCATATCATGTGCTTTTGGCTAATCAATTAGGAATGGAAAATTTAGGAGTAGCTATGTCGAGAACGTTAAGACATGACATCCACGCAAAATATGCCAAATTCATCGGTGAAATCGGGTTATTTGCTAATAAAGGGCAGGAGATGATGATCCAACAAGGCTGGTTTGAAGAACCGCCATTGGCTTATGACCGAAAAAAAGCTGTAAAAAATCCGCTTCAGTAAATGTGTACCCCTTTTCACTAGGGGTACATCCTATTTCAGCGGACTTTTGCAGTATATCTTCTGCCACTCATCATGATTAGTGGTGTACCTATAATTGTAGGCAGGAACCAGTACCAGAGTTCAGGAAGCGCATTTAGAACCGGGATTTTGCTAACATTCACAACTAATACAGCGGTTATAATGCCAATATAGGAACCCGCCATCCCGCTTAAATGGAAACTTAGCCAATTAATCCATCTTTTTTTGGCGGCCAGATACCCGATAAAGGCAAGACCATACGAAAATAAAGCAATGTAAAAGAGATATGCGCTTTCTTCCCAGTGTAAAACGGCCATAGCAATTGATGAAACAAATACGATCACATAGGATCCATGATAAAGTTCACCGCAAAAGGTGTGTCTTCCGCGTCTTTTTCTAGCAGTCATGGCAAACAGTCCACTTATCAAACAAATACTTCCGGTAATAATGTGTACTATCAAAAAAATATGGAACAAATTATCATCCCCAAAATTACGTCATTATTATATTTACTATATCAGAATTTTTAACAAAAACAACACGATAGAAGGGCCGATATTACAAGGCTGCGGCTTGAATCAATTGCTTTTTTGATTTATATTTTTGCACTGATTGGGTAACCTAATGATGCAGACTGTCTAAATGACATATCGAAATAGGGGAATGAAGATGCACTTGATCGTTATTCTTATCGCCATAATAGCTGCGTGGTATCGGGCTGATTGGAGCCGTTTCCGGGAATTCCATGCGACAATACTGTATTTAATATCGATGAATTTATTATATTACTTTTTCACCGTAGACTACCGATTATGGGTTTTGTATTCACACGTAGGACTGCCAGTGGAAATGCTGGACTTGTTTTATACTTTTCTTTTATTCCCGTGTACAGTCATGCTTTATTTAACAGGGTTTCCGCATGGATGGGGGAGGCAGGTTCTGCATATAGGGAAGTGGGTGCTGCTGTACTTTGGGTTTGAAGCGGTCGGTTATTGGCTGAATGCAATCCATTATTTTCACGGTTGGTCGCTTATCTGGTCATTCCTTTTATTAATGGTCATGTTTCCGATGCTGCGGTTGCACTACAAGCGGCCTTTCCTGGCATATGGATTATCCGTTATCATTATTATCTTTTTGCTTTACTGGTTTGACGTGCCCTGGACGATGAAAGCATAAGGTTGTTGGGAGATGGTATCATGGAGCTGGTCATACTGCGGCTGCTGTTTATGTTAGGGCTGGTTCTGCTTTTCTTCTCATTGCGAAAGCCCCCGCTTAAAGAATGGCTGTTATGCTATCTGCTGGCAGCCTATTTTGGGACGTTTTTAGGTGATTTAGCTGCAAAACACGAATTAATATCCTATCCAGTTAAGCTGTTCACGCAATTTCAATCAAGCGTCCTGTACGAATACTTGCTTTTGCCGCTTTTAAGTATTTACTTCTACCGGAATACGTATCGCAGCAGTATGGGGGCTGTTATAGGGCGGGCGGCTGTCTCCAGCAGTGTTTTGACCATCATTGAAGTTTTTTTGGAACATCAAACAAATTATGTACACTATATTACATGGGAATGGTATTACTCGCTGATTAGTTTATTTTTGTTTTTCGTTTTTGTTTGGCTTATGATGGAGCTGCTTAATTATTTGGCAGGAGAGAAGCAAGAGGTGGAGTAAATGAGAGCTAATTTTTAGGAAGGGGAATTGGCTCTGCTAAATTCTCAAGCTTTTATCGATTGTCCTCCTTAAACAGTTGTCCCCAATTGTTCTGCCGGCATTGGTTTATGGAATAAAAAGCCCTCACTGTGAGTATACAGTTCGCATATTGGAGTAATTATGGGAACAACGTGAACCGGTAACTTCCATAGTGATTCTGACCCAGAAGGTGCCATTACCAAACGAAAGGTGATGGCACTTTTATTGTACTTATAATCTTTTTGCGTTAATTTAATACATATACAAAATCTGGACGATGATTATAAAAGGTTGCATTTAATGAGAGATGCTTTACACTGGAGCCGCGGCACAGAAGAAGAGGGGGATTCGGAATGACTTCAATCGTGGAAGTCAACAGTTTGAAAAAACGCTATAAAGATTTAGAAGCGGTAAAAGGGGTCCAGTTTTCCGTGCAGAAAGGTGAGATATTTGGCTTTCTTGGACCGAATGGTGCGGGGAAAAGTACGACCATTAATATGCTGTCGACGATTAATAAGCCGACAAGCGGCACAGCTGTTATTAATGGATTCGATGTGGTGACCGAGAAAAATAAGGTACGCGAAAGCATCGGACTTATTTTTCAGGAATCGACCCTTGATGAAAAACTGACGGTCAACGAAAACCTGATGCTGCATTGCCGCTTTTACAAAGTGCCAAAAGAAAAACGAGAGGACCGCATTAAAGAAGTGCTGGAGATTGTAGATTTGTCCGATAAACGTAAGCAGATTGTGGAGACATTTTCCGGTGGGATGAAGCGTCGGCTGGAAATCGCACGGGGGCTGTTGCATTATCCGAGGGTGCTGTTTCTTGATGAACCGACTGTCGGCCTTGATCCGCAGACTCGGAATCATATTTGGGAATATATCCTGCAGCTTAAGGAAAAAGCAGGCATCACCATTTTTCTGACAACGCACTACATGGACGAAGCTGAAATTTGTGACCGGGTGGCTGTTATGGATAATGGGGAAGTTATTGCGCTCGATACGCCTGATGCCTTAAAGACGGACGTCGGCGGCGATATTGTTGAAATTAGAACAGCGGATAATGAAAAAGCGAAAGCCGAAGTGGAGGCGAATTATGCGGTTGACGTGAAGGAAGCAGACGACATACTGACATTCCAGGTCAATCAGGGGAATGCCTTTCTTGTCCAACTAGTAAAGGAGCTTTCGGTAGAAATAGTAACCGTCAATCTGCGCAGGCCGACATTAAATGACGTGTTTCTTCATCTGACCGGACGGGAAATCCGTGAAGAAGCTACTTCAGGTAAACCCGATAAAATGAAAATGGGGAGGGGGCACTGATGGAAGCAGTATTTGCTGTATGGCAGCGTGATGTCATTAAAATTTTTCCGGGATAAGGGGCGGCTTCTTGGTTCTTTTGCGATGCCATTTATGTTTCTTATTCTGTTCGGAAGCGGCATGAGTGGTGCGATGAAGTCCATGCTCGGCGGGAATGCCGGCAGTGGTCCGCTTGCTGATTTTGATTTTGTTGCATTTATGTTTCCGGGCATTATAGGGATGACAGTGTTTAATACAGCCATTTTCTCTGCGTTATCGGTCGTTCAGGATAAGGAATTCGGCTACATGCGCGAAATTCTTGTGTCGCCAATGTCGCGGGTATCGATTGCCATCGGAAAAGTGCTAGGCGGAACAACAGTTGCAGTCATACAAGGGTTAATGATGCTCATTTTTGTTCCGTTTATAGGAGCTTCCATTGATCTGCTGATGATCATGCAGCTGATTCCGACGATGTTTTTGGTAGCCTTTACTATTTCGGCCATCGGACTTTTAATTGCAAGTCTTTTAAAAACATCGCAAGGCTTTCAAATGGTTGTCCAGATGCTGTTGTTCCCGATGCTGTTCCTGTCAGGTGCCCTGTTTCCATTGAATGGTCTGCCATTATGGATGGATATTATCGTGAAAATCAACCCATTAACCTATTCCGTTGATATGTTTAAGGACATTATTTTGAAACCGGAAACGATGAGTGAAGCGATGCGGAAGGCTATGGGGCTTGACCTGCAGATATTCGGCCATACAATTACATTTATGGAAGAAATCGTCGTTGTCGGTGTTATTGGTGCTGTTTTTGTCGTGCTGGCTACGATAAAATTTTCCAGGTCGGAAGCGTAGAGCTTCATATTTTTCTGTTAAAACAGGTCCAGTCCCCGGTAGGAACTGGGCCTGTCACTTCCAGACCTTATGAACAAAATGTACAACTTGTTTCGTTTGATTGTATAGGAAATCTTCAGCATTCTCCATACATTCCTCGATCGTCACGGGGTGTGGAATAATAGAAAAGCAGCCATGGAAGTTGCCGCGAAGTTTATCCTGGTCACCGGCTAATGACCCGGATAGCAATAAAACCGGTGTATGGTAGGACTGAGCAAGGTCTGCGATATATCCAGGGGCTTTGCCATATAATGTTTGTTCATCACTTTGGCCCTCACCGGTAATGACAAGGTCGGCATGCTTAATGGCGTTCTGCATATGAGAAGCATCTGCCACAAGTTCTGCACCTGAAACCAGCTCCGCACCAAGCACGAGCAGAGCAAAGCCAAGTCCTCCTGCAGCCCCTGCTCCTTCTGTATCGTGAAATGTTGTTTCTAGCTGATTTTCAATAATAGACGAAAAATTAGCGAGTGCGGTATCAAACATGATTACTTGTTTTTCCGTTGCACCTTTTTGCGGTCCATAAACTACACTGGCACCAATATTCCCGTATAAGGGATTATCGACATCACAAGCGACTTTTATGGAAGCACTAGCCAATCTGGCATCAATTCCAGCGGTGCTGATGTGTGTAATATCAAATAAGTCTTCCCCAAATATTCCCCCAGCTTGCCCGTTTTCTTTCCATACCTTCATTCCCAAAGCCTGGAGCAATCCAAGCCCGCCATCATTGGTTGCACTGCCGCCAAGTCCAATAATAAATGACGTGCAGCCCTTATCCAATGCATCGATAATAACTTCACCAAGACCGTACGTAGTGGTCATGTCCGGGTTGCGGTCAGCCTCAGGAACTTGCACGAGTCCGGCAATATTCGCAATTTCAATGACAGCTGTGTTGTCATCAAGTATGGCATAATAGGCGTCTGTTCGTTCGCCTAATGGTCCTGTGCACTTGACATCTATTTGTTTCCCGCCTGCAGAGGAAAGCAATGTATCAACTGTACCTTCCCCACCATCGGCCATGGGTTTTGGAATGATGGTATCGCTGTAATAAAGGCTTGAAATTGCACGTTTCATGACGTTCGCAGCTTGGACAGACGTTAAACTTCCTTTATAAGAATCTGGTGCTAATACAATATTCATTGTGAATGCTCCTATTTAAGGTTATTTAAAAATTAAAAAGCCACTTAACACTTACTATACCATATTCAATCGTAGCGGCCATTCCTTTCTACACGCACTATGAGGGAAGTAATGAGAGTCGGGCACCACTGGCAAGTCTTGAAGTTAGGGTACTATTTCCGGTTCATGCGTGATAAAATTGTAAGTGTTACGGTATACTGAAATCGTTTGTAGAGTAATCAACCCATTTAAATGAAAAGGAGCCTTCCAAATGTTTAAAAAAATCGCTTCAGATGCATTAGGACTATCCGATGTTGGCAAAATTATCGACCCGGCGGATTATGACAAAACGGACGCTGATGATTATGTGCGCCACGAAGACGATGAAAAAATCTTTTTTCTCATCAAGACAAAAGCCGACGAATATTGTTTTACGAATTTAGCCCTGATCCACGTCGACGGGGAAAATGCCACTTCTTCCAAACGGACGTTGAACCGCTATCCGTATTCACAGTACAAAATTTCAAACGTTCTACTCGAAACCGCTGGCAAGGTTGATTTGGATATCGAAATCAAATTCACACTAGGTAATCAGGAAATGAGTATTGACGTGCATAAGGACGAAATCGAAAAACTGAAAGATCTGTACAAGGCTCTCCTGCATATTGCGGAGATCATCCACGAAAATGAGATCATTATGGAAATGGGAAGCGAAAGCCTGGATAAGGCGGTAAGTGTCCTGCAAAATGCACGAACTACTGATACAGCTTTAGCCGAACAATATAAGGAAATAAACGAATATGGATTCTCCTGGCTGAAATCCGTCCGGGAAGAATACCACGCTAAAGACTTCGGCGACATTTTTGAGAAATATATTAATAATTAACACGTGAAAAAGGTTGAATGGTGCTGATGCGCCGTTCAACCTTTTTTAAAACGGGGCTGTAAAGCGCTTATCTGAATCCCAGAAATTGTACGTGTCATGGCACCTTTCCTGAGCCACAAATGTTGTAACATGCACCTATCTATACCTACAATCGGACCCCACCTTCAAAAGGTGTCATCCTCAGCAATAATTTACCCAATGTAATTCGGCTTGAAATGTATTATAATAGTAGAAAAGTACCTTCTTTTGAGGTGAGTGTATGGGGGACAGCAACTTTTCATTTCTGCAAAAGCATTGGCCGCTGCTTGCAAACCTCGGAGAAACTGACGAACGGAATGTACATCAGGATCCAAACACGACGTTAATTAAGCTGCGGCTGTTTGGAGAAACGATGACCAAACCTCTAATCACAGGCGATAGCATGTTCTAAGAGAGCAGATATTATTCTGGCAAATCACAATAGAAACATTTGTTTAAACTTTAAAACAGAATAACGGTAGGGTATAATGGGGACATGCAATCGTCGCATTTTCTCAAGGGGGGTCGGCGCATTCTCGTCGTTGTAGTGCCATGCGATACGCTATGACGAAAGGGGGTGTTGCCTTGTCTATCTTTGAAACATTAATTCTAATGATTGCGTTTGCAACATTAGTTGTTACAATTATAGACCAAAGAAAATAGACCTCCCTGAGTTTACCAGCCGGTGAGGTCTATTCCTTACTGCGCTGACCCCTCTTGAAGGGGAAGCGGCTTATTGCTGACCGAAGATATACCCTTATCTTCGGTCTTTACTATTTTATGTCTTTCTATGTATATTATAACACGAAAAACTAAAAAATAAAGAATTCATAAAAGTCTTTTGAAATTTTTTTGTAATGCAGATAGAAGGAATGTTCTATGCTTGTTTACAGGGTGTGGTATTCATCTTGCAGCTGATTCACAGGTCATCCCCGGCAATAAGCAAGGAGTGAAACTATTGTCCCTGTTAGTGACATAGAGATTTAAGCTCATTGAATGTACCATGTCACCTGCAAATACAGGTAATAAAATGTAAAAGCTAGAATGTAATTGGAATAATTTTTTAAACTTTAAAACAGAATAACGGTAGGGTATAATGGGGACATGCAATAGTCGCATTTTCTCAAGGGGGGTCGGCGCATTTCCGTCGTTGTAGTGTCACACGATACGCTATAGCGAAAGGAGGTGTTGCCTTGTCTATCTTTGAAACATTAATCCTAATGATTGCGTTTGCAACATTAGTTGTTACAATTATAGATCAAAGAAAATAGACCTCCCTTGGATTGACAGCCGGGGTGAGGTCTATTCTTCACATGCGCTGACCCTCTTGGAGGGGAGCGACTTATTGCTGACCGAAGATATTCACGTATCTTCGGTCTTTCCTATTTTATGACTTTCTATGTACATTATAACACGAAAAAACAGTTTGAAAACAAAAATTACATGAAGATGTTAAAGAATGGCGATGTCCAGGTCCAAAAACCACATCCACCAATAAATGTAAGGGAGGGGTCATACATCCAACTTGTCAAAATTGCCGTAACCAATGGAGCTGGAAACAAACGAGTGTGGGCAATAAGAGATCAGTCTTTTCGTTTAGCAAGGGACCAGACTGTCAGCCCGACTCCTGCTGCTATTGTCGTCAGAATAGGATGTTTACACGCTTTCACATACAAACTTCTTTTCCGCATCCAGCCCACATTCGTTCCCCTCTCATGCATCCCGTAGCCAGCTTTATACAGGGCACTTTCTTCACGCGGTTTGGAAGGTCTTTCTACATGTTGGGTGGGGTAGATAATGCGTTCCATTAGTCTGTCCGTCAGCCGGGGCAATAGGGTACCGAGCAGTTCCAAGGCTTTTGCCTGTGAACCGATGAACATGTCTCTCTTCGGATGTTCTGCGGCATAAAGAATAGCCTCCGCAACGGCTTCCGGCGGATAAATCATGCCCCTGTGTGCCGGTTGTTTTTCTAAATAACTTCTAGCGTGTTCGTTATATGGCGTATCAATTCTTCCGGGATGAATGAGCGTAACCGAAACAGGCGCTTGTTCCTTTTCCAGCTCCATTCGTATACTTTCCGTCCATCCGTGGACAGCAAATTTGGAAGGGGCATAGGTGGATTGAACGAGTGTCCCTCTGTCTCCGAAAAGACTCCCAACATTGATGAGGGCGCCTGGTACATCTCTTTCCTTAAAATGCTTCACCGCTACCTGCGTGCCGTAGACCACACCCCAAAAATTGGTATCAACCATCCGCTTGATGTCTTCATTGGTTACATCGAACGCATAACCCCAGACGGATATGCCGGCGTTATTCACCCATGTATCAAAACGGCCAAACTCCTCGATAGCTGTCTTTGCAATGGCATGGACATCTTCTTCACGACCAACGTCGGCTTTTACGAAGGTTGCGGCATGTCCTTTTGCCTTTAATTCTTCAACCAGTTCTTGTAATGCATCTTCATTCCTTGCCGCCGCAACAACTTTTGCACCCTTAGCAGCGGCCATACGTGCAGTCTTGAGTCCGATTCCGCTGGACGCGCCTGTAATCACGATGACCTGATCTTGTAAATCCTTTAAGGTTAGTTTGTTTGTTCCGCTGATTAATGTGCTTGTCCATTTGTTTATTTTTCCTGTACCTATGTTGTTCATCATTTTTCTCCTTCCATATTAATAGATACCCTGTTCTCGTTCGGCCTGAAACAGGATTCGGGGTCTTTTTAGTATTTATCCAAATTGCAAAAAAATACAGGGTGAATGAATCAAAAAAACCGGTGAAAATTCTATTGCCAATAACTGATTCATCCTGTATACTGTGTATATCATATAGACACAGTTTATCAACAACATTATTTTATATAGATACGAACGATTCATCGCACCAAGGGGGTGTCCTAATGTGCTGATACATATTTCACAAACAAGTTCGACACCGATGTATGAGCAGGTAATCTCCGAAATACAGCGGCTTATTGTGATGGGATATATGGAGGCGGATGAGATGTTGCCTTCCATCCGGGAATTATCAAAAGAGCTGATGACGAGCGGGATTACGATCCGGAGAGCGTATCAAGAATTGGAACGGATTGGATTTATTTACACACGAAAAGGCAAGGGCAGTTTTGTGGCAAAGTTAAGCGAGGAAAGGCTGGCGCAGTGGAAAATGGAACAAGTTCGGGAACCACTTTTGGAATCGGTTCTGCAAGCGAAAAAGCTAAACCTGGCAGAAAAACAGGTCCAGGATCTGATTAAAGACATGTGGCAAGAAGTAGATGACGATTAAAAGACCATGACGGCAGGAGGGATAGGAAAATGATTAATCAGCAACTAGATGAAATGAATGCAGAGCAGCCTTTACTGGAAGTAAGGACTCTAAACAAATTTTATGAAGATTTTCAGTTACGGGATGTGAATTTTACATTGCCTGCTGGTACGATTATGGGCTTTCTGGGCCGAAACGGTGCCGGAAAGAGTACGACGATGAAGGCAATTATGGATCTCATTAAGCCGGATGATGGCATTATCCGTATTCTTGGCATGTCCATGCCGGAAGAAGAAGTTGCTGTCAAAGAACAGGTGGGCTATGTGGGGGATACACCGCTTTTGAACAATGCATGGACAATGGAACGGACACTGACATTTGCTCGCCATTTTTATCCGAATTGGGATCAGGCTGCGGTCGAGCGGAACTTGAAGCGCTTTGAGATACCGAAAGATAAAAAAATAAGTGAACTATCCAAAGGGATGAAGGTAAAGGCTTCGCTTATAGTAGCGATGGCCCACCAGCCGAAATTGCTGCTTCTTGATGAGCCGACATCCGGGTTGGACCCTGTCGTAAGGGGAGAAGTTTTGGAGCTGTTAATAGATTTTGTGCAGGATGAAAGCCGAGGCGTTTTGTTTTCCTCTCATATTACGTCTGATGTGGAAAAGATCGCGGATTGGGTGACGGTCATTGATGATGGGGAAATTTTTTTCAGTGAAGACAAGGAGTCACTTCTGGATCGGTACCGGCGAATTGTATTGTCCGGTAATGGGCACGAAGCAACCATGAATTCTCCATATCTTTTTAACTGTCAGCCGACCAAAGGCGGTTATGTCGGATACACCGATCACTACGATGAATTCCGAAAAGAAGCAGCGGGTGAATGGAATTCCGAGCGCCTGACATTGGAGGAATTGTTCGTGTTGTTGACCGGCCGTAAGGAGGAGTGACGGAATGTGGATGCTGATTCGCCGGGAAATGGCAGGAGAGGATATATCGGTTATTGGGCAAATTCGCGGCTATTTGCCACTTGGGATAGTTGCCTTACTTTCTATATGGCTTTTTGGGCCAAAGGTAACGGGGCTTTTTGATGTAGAGAAAATCAATTCGTTCCTATCCATTTTGGGAATTATTATTGTGTCTGGCAGTATAAGTGAAAAACTGAAAAATGACCATGCTAATCAGCAATTGACCTATTTACAAACGCTGCCGATTCGCACATCCCAAATTGTCCATGCGAAATTTCTTAATGTCTTATTGATATACGTCTCCGTGTTTGCAGGGGGATATGTATTTGTTTCGTTTAATCGATGGATCAATGGGATATGGAAGATTGCACCTTGGCAGGAATTGTATGCCTTTCTGTCGTTTCTACTTTTTCTGGCTGCGATTACGTTGTACTTTTATTTTAAACTCGGGTATCAGCGAATTCAGTGGGTTTTCCTTTTATCGTTGCTTATTTGGGGAGGAGCCTTTATGTTGATTGGATCCATTATGCAATATGCATGGTTTCCTGTACATCCTTCCTTGTCGGTGCTCTTATCTCTCATCCTCTATTTTATTAGCTGGGGAATGGCAGTAAGGAAAGTGAACACAAAAGGGCTCCCGGATGAATATGGGAGTGATTATTCAAGCGTAGACTGACTGTTAGTGGAAGGGGGATTGACGACATGTGGATGTTGATACGTAGAGAGCTCGATAACATGGTCACCATCAATTTGCGAAGGAGTTTTCAGGCTTATATTATTTTTGGTCTTGTATTTGTATTGTTCATGTGGTTGTTGGGACCAAGGGTCATAGGATATTTTGAAGCGGAAATGTTTAGTCTGTTTGTTTTTATGGCTGGTATGTTGTCGGCTGTTGCGAGTATGCTCTTTACTATTGAAGAAGATGATGCGGAACGGCAAATATCGTTTTTACAGACCCTACCGATTCGAAAAAGGGATATTGTCCATGCGAAATTTCTTAGCATTTTTTTGGTTTGCGGATTCATGTTTATTTGGGTGTCCGTCCTTAATTCGGCTAATTTACTCATGAATGATGTTTGGACTATGGAATCCTGGATGGACGTATTTATTTTCCTTGCTGTCCTCATTTTTTTAGTGGCCGAGAACCTACTATGGTATTTTCTGCGTGGGCTGCGAAGCAACTGGATTTTTTATTTTTCGTTCATTGCTTGGATGACAGTTCTTGTTCTTTTAGGGTTTAATAGGCCTTCGGGGATTTCACAAAGTGTGATATGTGGGGTCTCGCTCATCTCTTCATTTCTGGCTTATCCCACTTGTTGGTGGTTGTCAGTAAGAAAAGTGCATCATAAAGGATTTCCATTGGAAAAGGACAACCCGGGACGGAAAAATACGGAAAAACATATTGAGGAACTAAAAAGGCGCCAGTCTGAGCGACAGTCTTAAATAAGAAAGAAAACTGAAACAGGAGTGGCCGCCACTCAATTTGAAGGAGGCAGAGTGGATGAAAACGTTAATCCAAAGAGAACTCAGAGAGCTAAACTTAGCCAGGAACTATGACAATTCTACACGCGCGTTTTTATCTGTTTATGGCATTTTGGGTATAGGATTTCCGGTCATTTTATGGTTGCTTGGTCCGGGAATAGCAGGGATTTTTGATGCTGAGGTGTTTAATACTTCTGTTTCTGTTACTGGCATGGTCCTCGTTTGGCAAACGGTTTCTGGCAGCTTGCAGCGGGAGGATGCTAATCGGCAGCTGACTTTTTTGCAAACATTGCCTGTGGAAAAGCGTCACATCGTAAATGCCAAGTTTACTAGTGTGCTGTTGATCTGTTTGTTTACAATTGCTTGGATGGCTATCGTTATGTTTTTAAATGTATGGATAAGCGGAATTGGAACGGGTGAAACTTGGTTACCTGTGGGCTTTTTTGCTTCTCTTATCATTTTTATCGCTGCTATGACTTTACAAACCTTTTTCCGTTGGGGAGCGCGGCGGCTCACCATGACTCCTATGATTATTACTATATTTATCTGGGGTGGTGTGTTTACTCTTTTAGGATTTTTTATGAAGCGTATGGGAAAGGAACCCGGCGTCTTCGTGTTTATGATTTTTATGAGTTTATCGCTTGCAATCTATTTGAGTTGCTGGTGGCTATCCGTAAGAAAGGTGAACAAAAAAGGTTTTCCTATAGATGAAGGGTATAAAACGGAGTGGATGAATGCTTTTGAGTCATTGGAGGAAGGGGGAGCAAAATGAGGTCAGATGTGATTTTTAATTTCATCAAAGAAGAATGGTATGATCAGCGGCGGATGTTGTTTTGGTATTTCCTTATATCCCTCGTCCTCGGTATAGCTCTGATCGTCGGCAGCCAACAGGAAGGAATAGTGAACCGGATAAAGCAGACGGGATTCAGTTTTGAAGAGTTGTCGAGGATTTCGTTTGCTGTTTTGTTTATGCCATATGCGATAAGTTGGATGATGCTATTCAGCAGACCTGGTAAAGAGAACCGTACAGGATTTTACTCATTTTTGCATACATTGCCGATTACGTTAAAAGAGATTGTCACAGCCAAATATATATCCACTTTTCTTTTAAACGTATTGATGGCCGGCTGGTTGTGTGGATTATGGTGGTTGTATGAAGTGAATTTTCCGGATGCCGCGTCAACTAGAATTTGGGCAGGGTTATGTGTGGTAGTATTTTTCTTTGCACTTAGTATTTTAGCTTTACAATTAGGCTTTTTCTTCCAGTGGGGCGACAGTAATTTTGTTTTTATGATTCTATTTTTGTTCCTTATTGTGAACCAGTTTAAGTTCGTTGGTCAACTGGCTGAATTAACCATCAACTTGATGGAGCGGAATTCTCTCATGTTATGGGGAATTGCCATTTTTTCCACTGGTTGCATTTGGCTGGTTTGCTGGCGCTGGTCGATGAAGGTTTATCGGAAATATAAGGGCGTCTAGATGTGGGGGGAGGGTAAAGGATCAATTGTCAACACAAGAAATATGTGAAATGTTGGATGTTCCGGCAGAAGCTGTTAGGACTCATCTATGGCACGGAAGAGAGACGTTACGCAAGAAATCACAGGCTGATAGCGACGTCTCAGTTGAAATCTTTTCGTTCCCTATCAGCCAAATTGATAAAAGAAAAAATTTGACATTTAACAAAAACTCATTCACGTGTGACCGAAGTAAGTCTACCTTAATACCCCCGTGATTGCAGCGGCCGATTCATGACGTTCCTCCTTGCGAACAGCATCAGGAAGATGGCAGTTAAACCTTCTGCAACGGGTAGGGCGAGCCAGATTCCTGCAGTGCCAATCCAGGCCGGCAGTATAGCCAGTGCGGCAATTAAAAGGATGAAACCGCGAAACAGTGTGATACCGATGGACGGCCTTACGTAAGCAATCGATTGGTAATATGTCATATAAATAAAATTGATTCCCATGAACAAATAACCAATAAAGAATAAGGTGATCCCTTTAGAAGCAAGCTGACGTATGGTTTCCGTTTCCACGCCGAAAATCGACACAAGACCCCCTGCACCAAACCAGCCGATACCAAGAAAAAGGACTCCCAGCGCAATACCGGTTATTTCAGCAATCTTCACCGTGTTTTTAATGGAATCGTATTTGTTGGCACCATAATAAAAACTGATCATCGGCTGGATGGATGATCCGATCCCGATAAATGCAAGGAACATAAATGTATGCAAATAGTTAATGACCGAAAAAGCTGCCAAACCGGTTGTGCCAGCATAATAAGATAATGCGATATTGTAGCCAATGACAAAGACACCAGTTCCAGCTTCAGATAAAAAATTGGGAAATCCCAGTTTTCCAACCGTTAGAATGTCGTCTTTTCTCCAGCTTAGCCTGGTAAATTTTAATCCGGCGTCTTTTTTGAAAAAATGAATGCAATAAATAAGTAAGCCTGCTGCCGTTGCGATAACCGATGCCAACGCAGCGCCTCTCACTCCCATTTCCAATATAAAAATCATCCAATAGTTCAGGACAATGTTGAGTAAGGCGGACACCACAAGACCTGCCATCGCTAGCTGCGGACTGCCATCATTACGCACAAAAATACTGAGTACGTTTTCCCAGGCAAGGATGGGCGCCCACAAAAAAATGATTTGCATATAGATCACGGCATAAGGTAATGTTTCCGCGTTGGCCCCGAACAGGCGGGCTAGCGGTTCCACAGCTATATAACTAATAATGCCGAGAATCGTCATCACGATTGTTGCTAGTATCATAGCGAGTGTAAAGATCCGCTGTGCTTTATCAGTATCATGCTCGCCATTAGCTATCGAATATACGGTTCCTCCGCCAATGCCAATCAAGAGCGAAATGGAGATGATGACTGACCAGGCAGGGACGGCAACATTGACACTTGCCAGCGCCACCGATCCAACGCCGTTCCCGACAAAAATGCCATCAATCACAATATTTGCCGACATCAGCATCATGCCGGCAAGGGTGGGAAGGAAATATTGAAAAAAGCTTTTCGTAACACTCTGGTTTAAAAGTCGCTGCTCTGCAAGGCTCATCATTTCACCCCTCACTGTATTATTTATTCCCATTTTATCACTGAACATAGAAGAATACACCTCAAATATTTTTCTTTTTATCTGAAACTAACAGTTATTTATTTTGAGATCACCTAATGAAAAGCCGGAGTACATAATTCGACACCTGGAAGGAAAACTATATACGGATTTCACCAATCACGAATGGAATGGAGGATATCATTCATGGCTCAACATAATTTACACGAGCAGCTGCAGCAGGCAAGCAAACAGATACATGAGGCGCAGGAGTCCGCACGTATGGGACAAGGGTCTGATCCGAAGCTTTTGGAACAGGCAGAACAGCAGCTGCAGCAAGCAGAACAACAACTGCAGACAGCGCAGGATCAGGCGGGAACAGAAGCGACCGAAAATGCGCAATTTCAGCAGGCTTACGAACAGCTTCACGACACGCGTCAGCAAGTGCAGGAAGCCCAGCAAAATAATAATGATGTGCTGTAGAAACCGCTCCAAGTTAGGTTTTTGGCGTCAATTGGTCGAAAATGGTTTTGACAGCGGATAAATCAGTTTAACAGGCCCATGCTTCTTCCGGAGTATGGGCTTTATTTGTGGATGGGAGAATTAGTTGATGGTGGTCATCCCTTCGTTGAATGAAGTATAATGGAAGAAAGAAAATTGTTGTTGCTATATTCTTTTCTAGTAAAGTGTCCGCTGCGAGGTGATTGGATGGGGAAATGGTTTCCGCATTTGTACGATACGGTTATGAAACCGCTGGAGAAAAGGAAGTTCAAACGAATACGAATAAAACTTGTGGAACAGGCGACAGGGAAGGTAATGGAAATAGGGTCCGGAACGGGTGTCAATTTTCCCTATTACAGGAATGCTGTGTCCGTTGATGCCATTGAACCGGATTCTGTCATGCGTGAAAGGTCACAAAAAAATAGAGCTCAATCGCCTGCACCAATTCAAATCTGGAATACGGACGCCGAGCAACTGCCATTCGGGGATGATACATTTGATTCGGTCGTAGCGACACTTGTCTTTTGCACGATTCCGAACCCAATTAAAGCTCTGGAGGAAGTGAAACGGGTTGCGAAACCTGGTGCGGCAATCCTGTTGTTTGAGCATGTTCGGGTGGATCAGCCAGTCATGGAAAAAGCACAAGACGTCCTGACGCCACTATGGAAACATATATGCGACGGTTGTCACCTTAATCGTGATACGCTTGCATCCGTCAGACAGACGGGCATTGAGGTGAACAGTGTTGAATCCTTTTACAAAGGCGTTTTTATAACGGTTAGCGGGACGTGGGGGCAGGCTCCTTGATCTGATTACGGATAGGCTGGGGTATAGTGAACCTGTCCCCTTATCCCTATAAGAGGTTGATCAAAAAGTCCGGTAAAAATGACGCTTCGAATTTCTTCGTTGGCTTGCTTCTCCGTTCCTTGGAAAAGGAAACCGCTTTTCCTGCGTGCGATGAGGGTTCATGGTAGCAGTCCTTGTGCTCATGTATTAATTTGCATACACTCCGCTACTCAAAGCTACGCCGCCTCGAAATTCTTGGTCCTTTTTTCCTCCTTTTTGAACATGCACTATAATTTTTGGTTAAATTGCTCTAACTTATCTAGTGTTTCCATTGATAATGTACGTATTTTTGTTTTATTTAGCTTCTTCTGTTTAGCCACTGTTATTAGTGGATAAAGACTTTCTTCAATGTATTGGTAATCCTGGGGGTAGGCCTTCTCCACTTTCTTTTCGATTTTATCCCAGCTTTCCTCTATTTCTTTTCCGAGTTGATTGATTTCATCACTATTGTTTGCTTGTTTCTCGGCTAAATCCTTCAGTTCCTTTGTTTTGGCAATCACTTCTTTGATACCATTTTGTATTTCTTCGTTGCTGCTGTCTTGGGGTTTGTGGCCTTGGCTAAAACCTGTCAAAATAACACCCAACATAAGAATAGCCCCGAATAATAGAATCGACTTTTTCATTATGTTGCCCTCCTTTCTATTTATTTCTACGCTTCCCAGAAATTACATCTTTATTCAGGGATGCAGACTAAAGCTCCTTGTCCTCTGTTCTGTATAACATATAGGGATAATAGACCCATTCCCATGCCGAACTGGTGAAAAAGGCTCACGTTTAATGGTGGCTTTTTCTGTATACTGTTTGAGGAAGGAGGAACGACCATGAAGGGAACATCACATGCGGTGCTTGGGGGAGCGGCTGGTTTTGGGGTGGCGGTTTATTATGGCGCATCTCCTGTGGACAGTTTTACCCTTATAAGTGCAGGAATGATTGCGGGACTTTGTCCTGATCTTGATACAAGCGGACGATTGTCCCGCCGTATCACCGTTCCGGCCGAGCCGTTTAAATTATTGATGGGATTTGTGGCGGTATGGCTGATGTATTATTCATTAATGGAAGGAACTGGCGTGGAACGGGCAGCCGGGACTGGGATTAGCTTGCTCTTGCTTGCGTTTTCTAGGAAGCTGTCACCGAAAAGGATGCTGACGATTACGGGGGCAGGGATTATCGTACTAGGGGGAACACTGAATATATTGTGGCTTCTATTGGCGGGCATCTATGTCCTTGTTGCATCGTTATTTCCTCATCGTTCCTATACCCATTCGTTGCTGGGACTTGTTTTTTTCAGTTACATCAGTCATTTGTTTGCGGTCAATGTGCAGGTGGAAGGAATGTTCTATGCTTGTGTAATGGGGTATGTATCCCATCTGGCGGCAGATTCACGGGTTATCCCCGGAAATAAACAAGGAGTGAAACTGTTCGCCCCAGTCAGTAATATGGAGATTTAGGGGGCAAGAAGACAGGCTCGTCTTCGCATTTGCGAACCGCGTGCGGGACAATGGACCTGTCTCCATGCCCCGTTTGATTCATAATATGAACATATGCTAATATAAACACATATCATATATGGGAATTGACTGATATAAGGAGGGGAAACGTAATGGCAGAAACTGATTTTACCAGGGAAGTCCCTGAAGATCTTGATGAGGAAACCTTGTTTGTTGTATCACAGACGTTCAAAGCATTAGGAGATCCAACAAGAATCCGTATTCTCCATTTATTGTTTCAGAACGAGTATGCCGTTAATCAAATAGCCGAAACGCTGCATTTGCGACAGTCCACTGTTTCGCATCAGCTGCGGTTTCTGAAAAATTTGCGGCTTGTGAAAAACCGCCGGGATGGAACCACACTGTACTATTCACACGATGATGAACATGTGATGAATTTATTGAAGCAGACAATTGATCACGCCTATCACTGCTAGTGCATACTGTTCACTGCGGATTTGCTGAAGTTTTACGGTTGGGAGGTATTTTTTTGGGACACGATCACGGACATGATCATACGCATGGTGCGAATAAAAAGGCATTAATGATCAGTTTTATCATTATTACATTGTATATGATTATCGAAGCGGTTGGCGGGTTTATCACCAACAGCCTGGCATTGTTATCTGATGCCGGTCACATGTTGAGTGATTCCATTTCGCTTGGTGTCGGTTTTCTGGCATTTAGGATGGGAGAAAAGGTAGCCAGCTACAGTAAAACATACGGCTATAAGCGATTTGAAATATTGGCCGCTGTCTTTAACGGTGTTACCCTGATTGTCATTTCGCTGTATATTTTTTACGAAGCCTATCACCGTTTTATGGACCCGCCGGAAGTTGCTTCGACCGGTATGCTGGTGATAGCCATTATCGGTTTAATCGTCAATATCGTTGTCGCATGGATTCTGATGCGAGGGGATACAGAAGAAAATTTGAATCTAAGAGCGGCATTCCTGCATGTGCTGGGTGACCTGCTTGGTTCTGTCGGTGCGATTGCCGCTGCATTATTGATTATGTTCTTCGGCTTGGGTTGGGCAGATCCATTGGCAAGTGTCATTGTCGCAGTGCTTGTTTTAACGAGTGGCTGGCGTGTCACGAAAGATGCCGTCCATGTGTTAATGGAAGGAACCCCTAAAAATGTGGAGCTGGAGGACATTATTCAAACGATTGAAAACGTGCCGGAAATCTCCGCCATTCATGATTTACATGTGTGGAGCATCACGAGCGGACAGAATGCCCTATCCTGTCATGCCGTAGTCGATGGCAGCCTGTCTGTTCAAGAAAGCCAGGAGCTGCTGCGGACCATTGAACATGAGCTGGAACAGAAGGGAATTGGCCACGTGACCATTCAAATGGAAAGCGAAGAACATCCTCATACCGATTCCCTGTTGTGTGACCACGAATCCGGACCTCATGACCATGAGCATGAATGAATGATAAAAAACGTGCGCTGCTTATATGACAGCGCACGTTTTTAAATAGGGTTATTCGAATGGGCGGTTAGCGAATAACATCATCTTTTTTATCGATATAAAGTGTTCCATCCGGCTGCACTTGTGCATAAAAAACTTGGCTGAACGACTTAATTCCCGCCTGATTTGTTTGCTGTTCCAGCCAGTTCATATCAAGGTTTAAATCGCGCAGGTTCTGTCGGTTCACGGTACCATCGGAAATAACTTCGGTCGCAATGGGATGTACGTTCGGCACAGTGCTCGTCATGTTCATATCGCCCTTGGTAGCGGATTGTTTGATTTCCTTTTTCATGACCGAAAGTTTCCCGCTTGTCTCAAAAATGGCGTAATCAACATCAGCAATGGCAAAAACATTTTTCTGCCTGAGCAAAGCGTTCAGGGAATCAATGTCAAGCCGGGCACTACGCAACGAGTCTTCCATGATCTTCCCGTTTTTGATGACAATAAGTGGATCACCTGTAGTCAATTTGCGTGCGTTTTTCGACTTAATGTCAATAAATCCCATAATAAGTGTAAATACAGCCCATCCAACTAAGGCAATGATCCCGTTTCGAATGCTTAGATTCTGACTAGTTACGAGGCTTCCGGCAATGGTTCCAATAGCAATCGCCGAAATAAAATTAAAAAATGTCATCTGACTGATTTCTTTTCTGCCCATAATTCTTGCCAATGCAAAGAGGATTATAAATGATATCACGATTCGAAGCACTAATTCAGTAATCTCCATCTACGCCACCGCCTTCATCCCCACTTGGGTCGTACTCATCATACGTGAGCCTGGTAACCTTTGTGGATTCTCCTTTTTCAATTTCTGCTTTGGATGCATGTTTGCCATAAGAATCGTCTGGATCGATACCCGGGGCAACTACATCGCTGTTTATCCTTTTATTTTTCTTCTTATCCAAATCCAAACACCTCCATTCATGTGTATCTTTTCATTACTGCCAGAAATTATGACAGCATCCAGACAAGTGGAGACATTTACTGAAAATAAAGCGATTGAACGTAGTGTTCGATGGTAGCAATTGTCCGTTTCACCTCAGCTTTGTCTTTTGTTTTGATGGAAACTTGCAATTTTGCTATTGCTTCATCAAGCTTGTTGTATTCTGTTTCATCGCCCATCAGCTGATATTTCCATTTATTGGATTCATATATGTTTTGAACCTGTTTGGATTTCTGCTGTGCCTTTGTCCATTGTGATTGACTGATAAGACTGTTGATTTCAGTTGCTGATTGCGTAATGGGAAGGTCTTGAATGGTTTCGTCCGAGCAGCCGGTAAAGATGAACAAAGTTAAAACCATTGTCCCTAAGGTAAAGAATTTCATTATGATGTTCCCTCCAGCAGTATCGTTTCTCATAATTTAACCATAATAAGAAAAGATATGACTTTAGATTCGAATTGAAATGAGGGATACATATGCCGGAATATATGGTCATTGTGGTAAGGTCACTGTTTACGTTTTTTTTCATCCTATTAATGGCAAGGCTCATGGGTAAAAAACAAATCGCCCAACTGACGTTTTTTGATTATATTACCGGAATAACAATAGGGAATATGGCCTCAGCAATGGCTATCAACGCTTCACTCCAGCCAATCGATGCTATTATTGGGGTGAGTATATTTGTCGTTCTGACTATACTGATTGCACGAGGAGCAGTTGGATCCATGAAATTCAGGAAACTGGTTGAAGGAAGTCCGACGATCCTGATAAGGAATGGCAATATACTGGAAAAGAACCTGTCAAAAGTAAACATGTCATTTGATGATCTTATGATGGGCTTACGGAATAAAAATGCATTTAAACTGGATGATGTTGAAACAGCAGTACTGGAAACAAGCGGAAAAATAACTGTCATGAAGAAAACAGAAAATACGCCCCTGACGCCAAAAGATATCCAGCTGCCAGTGGAATCCGAACATACGCCATCACTTGTCATTGTTGATGGAAGTGTACTAACAACACGCCTAAGGTACCTTGGTTATTCGGAAGAATGGCTTCACGGTGAGGTTATGAAGCAGGGGGCTAGCCATTTTAAGGATGTCTATTTGGCTCAAATTGATTCCAAGGGCAATGTTTATGTTGATTTATACGATGAAGGGCGAAAAACAGAGCAAGTGAAGCAAAAACCGCTCCTTTCCGCACAACTGCGAAAAATACAGGCTGATATGGAAAGCTTTGCGATTCAGACAGACAATCAGGCCGCGAAGCAAATGTATTATAGCCAATCAAGAGAGCTCCAGAATCTTATAGACCAAATTAATCCATACCTTAAAGAATGAGTTTTTAAACCGTTCCGCTTTGCGTAAATTAAAGTACCAATGATTGAAAGGGTTACAATATGATGGAAACAGCGTTAAGGTTGACGAAAGGGGGAAGTGAAACCAAGGGGAAATGGATTAACGATTTTATTTGACAAAAGCTTGTTTAGCAACGGGCAGTGTTATTAAAATAAGAAAGAGAACAGATGGAATGTCAGGATTCCTGTTCTCTTTATTGTTCTTATCTATCTTCTGTTTTGCTATAGTGTAATGGGGGAGAAACCAACCAGCCTTTTTCTTTGGTAAGTCTCAGAACTTTTGCACCGAGTGATGCCTTTTGTGTATGGAATTGTCCAAACATCATGGCAATGTCCTCCCGGGTTGATTGGCCAATCATCTTACTGCATGAAACTAATCCTGCAGCAATTTCTGTACCCAAGGCTGCGGCTATTTCCTGGTCTTGAAAACGTGCCCCTGCTGGTATATCTTCCAGAGCAGCCTTCGGACGTTCTGGGGGTGTCGGTGGAAGACCAACTCCATTGTCTTTTAACAGGGTTTCAATTTGCTTTATTTCCTGCTGTGAAGCATGGATAGCTTCTTCGATCAATTTTCGCAGGTCTTCATCACCCGCATGATTCAAATGTGTTTGGTTACCCGCAACTAACCCTTTAGCAGCAGTTAGAAAAGCCCACACTCCGTACACTTCTCCGTAATGCAGTGGTTCATCTTTAGGATTTCCGCTTAAAATTCCCATTTTTAAGTCCTCCTTTTGAATTCTTGTAATCGCACTGTCTTTCCAACTATTAGGCTCCCCTCCTTTTGTCCGTTCATTCATGAAAGGCAGGCGTTAAACAAAAAATTTTCATTAAGTCCGAAAGCCTGTCGAAAGAGCTCTCTCCTCTATACCGTCGTGGATGTCGTATTCCTGTAATGTGCCAACAATTCGTTTTCCTGAAATTTTTTCCTCATCAAATTCAATCTTTAATTCACCGTCATCCGTATCAGCTAAGACGCGTTCAATCCCATCCAGCTGATGCAGGGCTTGTTCGATTTGTTGAATGGGTTCTCCGGATGTAGCTTCGTTAGCGTAAATGGTTATTTCAGCCATAGTCATTACTCCTTTTTAAACAGGTTTGAATGAATTTCATAATCACCTTTTTTGTTTAATATACGAACTTATAACTGAAAATACACTTAATTATTCGTGCTCCACCTTAGAAGATTGGAACGGAAGACGGACGACTCCTGCGGGATAAGAGGCCTAGATGAGACCCCGCAAGGCGTTAGCCTGAGAAGGCTCATCAGCCGCCCGCGGAAAGCGTCCGTCTGAAGTGGAAATCAAACGCAACCTAATCGTTCGTATTTTAAAGATAGATATTGAATTATGAAATTCATTCGTTTAACTAATATTTTTGTTTCATTCATGAGTAGATAAGCGCGAATAGGCATAAGGAGGGTGTGACTTGTCCACTCTAGGAGCGACGATGATTCTGGAGGAACTCTTCCTGCTGAAGTGTGGACTGTATTAATAGGAGGCGCTTCAAGGTTTTGAAATGGGATTGTTTTTATTCCCGAGTCATTCTATCCTGGGGTGGCCGTGGAATGGTTTCACGGTGAGGTTATGAAACAGGGGGCTAATCATTTTGGCTCAAATCGATTCCAAGGCATTGTTTGTGTTGATTGTCATGATGAAGGGCGAAAAAGAGAGCAAGTAAAACTAAAAACGCTTCTTTCTGCACAACTGCGCAAGGTACAGGCTGATATGGAAAGCTTTGCAATCCAGGCAGACGATCGAGCCGTTAAGCAAATGTATTATAACCAGTCAAAAGAACTCCAGAAATTCATTAATACTATTAACCCGTATCTTACGGAATGAGTTATAGGGTAGGACTGGTGATCAGTGCCCCGAATTGCAGGTGGACGAACGGGAGTCGGACAGGAAATAATTTCATTCTAGCTAAACTAAAAAAACTTTTAAATGTAATTGACTTTTTCACCTGTGACCTGTATTATAAATCTTGCTGCTTCAAAAGAGCACTTCTGAAAACAATCAGTTTTGCGCTTCCGGCAGGCATTATCATGAACAACAGCGAACACACATGTTGTTTTTGCAGCTAAGTTAAGCTTGGATATTTCTTAAAAAAAGTATTGACCTTAATTACTGCAAATGATATATTAATAAAGTCGCTTTGTCAGCGGAACAAAACCTTATAAATAAGAAAACAATTCAACGACGCAATTGTTGACGCTAGGTTGATTGTTTGCTATAATGGAAAAGTTGACTCAAAAAAGTCATTCGTGATTCGCTCTTTGAAAACTGAACAAAACAGCCAGTATGACAAAACAGATGTCAAAGATTGGAAGTTAGATGCTTTAGCATCCGACAATAATTCCAGCCCCGCGATGTCAAATTGCAAGCTGAGATAATAGATGAAACCGATCGGTGTCGGTTCATCGCGACGGATCTGAGAAGTGGACTAATCTGCTTTTTGGATTACCGCTCCAACTTTTTTGGAGAGTTTGATCTTGGCTCAGGACGAACGCTGGCGGCGTGCCTAATACATGCAAGTCGAGC
>NZ_JBHUNA010000002.1:0-19166 GCF_042685205.1 Lentibacillus juripiscarius | reverse complement strand
CTCACTTTTGGTTCTTTCAAAAGTGTAGTTACACTTGTGCAAACAAGAATATTTGTATATTCTTGTTTGCCAAAAAAGTTGGAGCGGCATCCGAAAAGCAGATTGCTCCACTTCTCAGATCCGTCGCGATGAACCGACACCGATCGGTTTCATCTATTATCTCAGCTTTCAATTTGATATCGCGGGGCTGGAGTTATCGTCGGATGCTAAAGCATCTGACTTCCAACCTTTGACATCTATTTTGTCATACTGGCTGTTTTGTTCAGTTTTCAAAGAGCAAATCATTGATGTTCTTTATTACGGTCAACTTTTTCATTATACCAAATAACTGTTTTGGTGTCAATAGTTATTTTAAGTTTATTTGTTTCGCTGAAAAAGCGACTTTATTAATATACCATCTTTCGAATCCAAAGTCAACAACTTTTTACGTTTTCGAAAGGGGTTTACGGCGCTTTTTAAAGCGACGCTTATTAATATAACATGGTTCCCTTGTTTACGCAAGAGGTAATTTTATAAGATTTCGTCGGTTAAATTCGGTATGAATTTTTGCGACGGATATAAATGTACCATGCATAGCATCATGAGTCAATAATTTTTTCAAATTGAATGTACTGCAAAAACAAAAAATGATCCTTGGTGGAATGCAGACCTGCTGTGTCGCCCGCATCCACACCAACTTCCTGAAACAACACGGTTACTTTCCTCTATTATATTATTCCTGATTGATTCGGTACCTGCGTCTGTACACACCTGCAACCTTTGTTTCACTTTTCTCCGTTACTAGGATGCCTTTTTCCGTTAAATAGTGCAATATCGCTGTCAGATCAACCGCATACGAAGCGATTTTCGGGTGATCCTTCAATTCTTCACAGGACCATGCTTCTGTTCTTTCATCCATTATGTCCAATAGGTGCTTTGCTGATACCTTGGCCCTTCTGCTGATTGCAAAGTCAGCGGCAAGAATCATCAATTGTATACGCTTGGCAATAGGCTCGTCGCTTTCAATCAGTTCATCGTACAGTTTATATATTTCTGGGTCTGTTTCCTTCACTTGACTCCACAAGGTCGCTTCCGGATGATAACCCTCCTCTACTACTGCAAGCCTTGCCAAATAATGCAGCGTATGAACCATTCTGCTGAAAGCATCCTTATACTGTTCTGACGCATAAAGGTCTTTAACTTCACTATAACTTTTTAGCAGCTTGCCAAACTCCATTGTCTTGCGCAAATCCCGCTTTTCATGCGGAAACCTTCTTAACTGATCTTTCAAATTTGAAATGTATTCATCCCGGTCAAATACTACCTTTCCAGCGAGAATCCACTCAACAGCTTTCCTATTCCCATTGGTATCAATCCATTTGTTGAGTGAACGCTCGGTCAATGTGAGCATTGCTGCTGTTTTGCCGTAAAACTCATAATGTTTTTCATGCCAGTCCGCATCCGAGGCCTTAACAACCACAAGCATAATCACATCAAAATTATCGGTGATCGGACTGTCCGGTTTCGTCTTTTCAATCAAAATAATTCCCAATGTATTGGTATGATTTGCTTGTTCCTCGTATATCGGTTTGAATAATTTTTCCATTTGCCTTTCCTCCATTACCTTGAATACTATCTATTTCGTTATGATTGTGTGAAATCCTTTTTCCAAATCAAAAAATCATTTAAAATATGCTATACTGACTTATGAAGCATAACAAGGAGGACACATAAATGGCTGACAATCTGGTTTATTCCAGCAAAATAAACAAGATCCGCTCGTTTGCGCTTATTCTGATTTTCGTTGGATTTGCCGTTATGTATGGTGGGCTCTTGGCTAAAAAGATTGAATGGCTGATGCTGACATTATTTCTGTTTGGGGTTATGTTCATCTTATTAAGCTGTGTCGTTTATTTCTGGATTGGCATGTTATCCGCCAAGACTGTATCAATTGTTTGTCCAAGCTGTGAGAAGCCAACGAAAATGCTCGGACGCGTGGATGCATGCATGCATTGCAAGCAGCCGCTGACACTTGATAAGGAATTGGAAGGCAAGGAATTCGACGAAAAGTACAATAAACGGAAGTATCGGAAACAAGCGAAGTCAAATAACGGGAATTAGCATAAAAAATCCAGCTTCCAAATGGAGGCTGGATTTTTTTCTTTGAGGGGGTGAAATTTAATTTTTTTCTAATGTTTCGCCGTTTCAGCCTGCTGACAGCTTTCACATGTACCGTAAATTTCCATTCGGTGATGACTCACATCAAAACCGGTAACCTGCTCTGCCAGTGACTCCACTTCATCCAGCGTCGGATAATGGAAGTCCTCAATTTTCCCGCACACCTCACAGATTATATGATAGTGCTCACTTGAATTGTAATCATAACGGCTTGATGAATCACCATAGGTTAATTCACGGACAAGCCCGGCTTCCCGAAGTACACGCAGGTTGTTATAAACAGTGGCCACACTCATATTAGGAAATTTACTTTCCAAGGCTTTATAAATGTCATCAGCTGTTGGATGGATCATTGAATGAAGAAGATATTCAAGAACCGCATGACGTTGTGGTGTTATACGTACGCCAGATTCTTTAAGTGTATTGATGGCTTGCTGCAGTCTTTCATCAGACACCGTCATGCACCCCACTTTCTCATATATTCAGTCTCTAATAACATTCTTATATTATAATTCTTATAATTAGTGTACCCGTTTACACGCTATCCTGTCAATATAAGTATATTTCCAACGTGACAATAATATTAATTAAAATACAAAAATGAGCGATTCATATGATGTAAATCACTCATTCCCATCTTTAAATATCCGCTTTCAATGGTATTTCTTCTCCTTCCAACGACTGATTGACATACCTTGCCGCTACAAACAGAAAATCAGACAGGCGGTTCAAATACGAAATGACAAGCGGGTTGACGTCTTCCTGTTCATTCAGCGCAATCGCCTGTCGCTCGGCCCGACGTGCGACTGTCCTCGCCGTGTGCAGAGCACTGGAAGCAGAATGACCGGATGGCAAAATGAAATTGCGCAGTGGCTCAAGCTGTTTATCCCACGCATCGATTTGATCCTCGAGCTCCTGTATGTGCCCTTCTTTCAGTTTCCATTTCACTTCTTTATCATCTGGTGTCGCGAGTTCTGCACCTACATGAAACAAAATGGTCTGAATCCGGTGCATCTTCTCCAGGAACGTATCCTTATCCGCCCAGTCCACGCCGTTAAGAAAGCTTAGCCCAAGCCCAATCATAGAATTGGTTTCATCGCATGTCCCATACGCTTCGACTCGGAGATCATGTTTCGCAACACGCTTGCCTGATATTAAGGATGTCTTCCCTTTGTCACCTGATCGTGTATAAATACGCATGTTTAATACCCCCTGGTCACATCAATTTTATTTACATAGTCATCCCGGTTTTCATTAAACATTTCAAGATTCTCCTCAAAAATAGCAAGGGCCCGGCGCTGGTAATGCGGTGATATCCCCGATATGTGCGGCGTTACCGTAACATTGTCCATTTGCCAGAATGGATGGCCTTCCGGTAATGGTTCCTCCTCAAAAACATCCAGCACCGCATGGGCAATTTCCTTTTCTCGGAGCGCTTTTATCAAATCATTTTCACGGACAGCATCGCCGCGTCCCATATTAAGGAATATGGCACGATTTGGCATTACCCTGAATTCATCAAATGTAAAAAATTCCTTCGTTTCCGGGGTGCTTGGCAGGACAGATACAACAGCGTCCGCCTCAGGAAGGACACGTTCCAGCTCATCGTGTGTCACGTTCTGGTCCACATTCTCAACCGCCTTACCACTTCTCGATATGCCATACACCGTCATCCGGAATGCTTTAGCCAGCCGGGCGACTTCCTGCCCGATCGCGCCTGTGCCAGCAATGACAAGCGTTTTCTCAGTCAGTTCCTGCATCCGTACAGAACGGTCCCACGTTTGTTCTGCTTCATTTTTCATTAGTTGTTTTTGCTGGCGAACGACTTGGAGAAGCATGGAAATAGCGTATTCAGCCATGGGCACTTTGTGGATTCCCCGTGCATTGGTGACGAGAATTCCCCGTTCTTTAATTGCAGCAAATGGCAATCGATCAATGCCTGCTGAAAGTACCATAATCCACCGCAACCGAACGGCCTCGCTGATCAGCTCAGCAGTAAGATCCTCTCCAAACGTAATGAAAATGTCCGCCCGCCCAATGTCCTGTTTTGCTTCATCCATATTCGCGCAAAAGATAAATGTTTCATCTGGATAATGTTCGCGTAGTCTAGTTCGATGTTTTTCAGAAATTTTTGCTGACGACAAAATGACCAACGGAATGTCCCCCTCTATTATAGCTACTATTTCTATGGTAAACGTTTTCGGTTGAAAATGCCATTGCGTTATGAAAAAAGCAGCCCTATCTGGACTGCTTCTTTCAGTTTATCCATTGTCGCGTAGAAATGCGAGCGCTTCTTCGACATGTCCGTCCACTTTGACTTTACGGAACTCTTTCTGCAGATTGCCTTCTTTATCAATAATAAATGTGGAGCGTTCAATGCCGTAGTTTTCCTTGCCAAAGTTTTTCTTTAACTTCCATACCCCGTAATCTTCGGCCACTTTATGTTCTTCATCCGCCAGCAATGTAAATGGCAATTCATGCTTATCGATAAACTTCTGATGACTTTCAGCAGGATCCGGGCTTACGCCGATGATCACCGCATCGAGCTCGCCGAATGACTCCTGTGCGTCCCGGAAGTCACAAGCCTCATTTGTACAGCCTGGCGTCATGTCTTTTGGATAAAAATAGAGAACGACATGCTTGCCTCTGAAGTCAGACAGGCTCACTTCATTTCCGTTCTGATCCGGCAGCGTGAAATCTGGTGCTTGTTTGCCCAATTCTGTAGTCATATTTCATCCCTCCATGAAAATTTCGATTATCTTCACTATAGCATATCCGTATGCCTGTCTCTATCTTTGTGATTGGATTGCACCAGTTTCAGAACAAACGCAGCCGGCAAAACATAGCCAATCAACGCTTGTATTAGCGCAATTAGCCTGCCGATGCCAATGGGTGTAATGTCCCCATACCCAATTGTCAAAACAGTAACACCGCTGAAATAGATGGAATGAACAAGAGACCCGAATACACTGACTTCCCTCAGTTCACCATTCTCAACCAGCAAAATATGATTCATCGATAAAATAAAATACACCAACGCGAAGCCAATGATTACAATCAGGTAAATAACCAGCAGCGTATAAAAAATTTCAGCAGAAAAACGGCTGTCCCGCATATTGCGAAATCGTTCACCGTGAATAAAGCCAATAATGCTGGCTGTAACGATGATGATAATGGCCGTCATCACAATCCAAGAAATAATATCCATACAATCCCCGCCCCGTCACTATCCTATGCTTATCCACACTATGAATTGCCTTTTATTTTTAAAGATTTGCTGGGACCACACCTAAAGCGGGTTCTAGTATCGTATGGATAGCGGTGAATGCCATTTGTTCCTGATTTTTGATATAGTTATAGTTGTAGACTAGAAACATAGGTTTTTCCGTATGGGAAAGACCATGTGAAGCAGGAGGCATTATTTAATGGATTTTACTACTTCAAAAACATTGCACGAAGAAGCACTTGACCACATTGTCGGCGGTGTCAATTCACCATCGCGCGCCTACAAGGGTGTTGGCGGCGGCACACCGGTGTATATGGAAAGTGCAAAAGGCGCCTATTTTTGGGATGTCGACGGCAATAAGTATATTGATTATTTGGGAGCGTACGGCCCAATCATCACCGGCCATGCCCATCCGCACATCGCGGAAGCCATTAGCCATGCCGCTTACAACGGCGTTCTGTACGGGGCACCGACAAAACTCGAAAACACATTCGCTAAAATGCTGAAATCAGCTATTCCATCCCTGGAAAAAGTCCGGTTTGTCAATTCCGGAACGGAGGCTGTTATGACAACCGTCCGAGTCGCCCGTGCCTATACGGGTCGGAATAAAGTGATTAAGTTTTCCGGCTGCTATCACGGTCATTTTGATTCTGTCCTGGTGGAAGCAGGATCCGGACCGGCGACATTGGGAACACCAGATTCAGCGGGGATCCCGCAGGATGTTGCCAAGGATGTCATCACCGTTACATTTAATGATCTGGAATCGTTCAGACAAGCAATGGAGCGCTGGGGTGATGAGGTTGCAGCCGTACTTGTCGAACCGCTTGTCGGCAACTTCGGTATTGTCACACCAAAAGAAGGTTTTCTGGAAGGTGTTAATACAATAACACATGATGCCGGAGCCCTTGTCATTTATGACGAAATCATCACCTCTTTCAGATTCACTTATGGCAACACACAACAGCTGTATGGCATTGAACCGGATATGACAGCAATGGGCAAAATTATCGGCGGCGGACTGCCCATCGGCGCCTACGGGGGACGCCAGGACATTATGGAGCAAGTAGCCCCGCTCGGACCAGCATATCAAGCTGGAACGATGGCCGGAAACCCTGCGTCAATGGCTGCAGGTATCGCCTGTCTGGAAGTGCTTCAACAAGATGGTGTCTATGAGAAACTGGACCGGCTTGGCGAACGGCTGGAAATAGGCATAGTTGAAAAAGCATCGGAGTACGGGATTCCAATTTCTGTAAATAGGATGTGCGGTGCAATGACCGTTTACTTTGGCGGAGATACCGTGGAAAATTACGAACAAGCTGAAGCCACCGACGGCGAAGCCTTTGCACAGTTTTTCCATCTCATGCTGAATCAGGGTATCAATTTGGCCCCATCCAAGTTTGAGGCGTGGTTTTTGACGACCGAGCATACGGAAAGTGATATTGATGCAACCATTGAAGCTGCCGGAAAAGCATTTGCAGCTATGGCGGAAAAATAAATTTAATTTGGATGTCGGATCATCGGTTTCCAATTAATGTAAATTTATGTCCCGTTTGCGATATGGGCTGTTTACTTACTTATGTTGACACAGAAGGCAGAGTATTCCTTTGAAGGAGTGTTCTGCCTTCTTTTTTATTATAATCGTTATGGGGGCCGGAAAAGTGTCACAGGACACCTTTAATGAACGGCATTCGATTATACTTATGAAGGGTGTGTCACGCGAGTTTGGGGGTTTTCGCGCGAGTTTCGGGTGCTCGCGCGCGACTTTCTCGATTTTCACGCGAGTATATAATCCCCTCACCAGTTTGTAGCTTTTAAAGATGAAGATTTTTGCGTTGCTCTCGCTCGATTTGGCACCAAAAGGTTAAAAAGCTCCCCCACATCACTCGTGGAAGAGCTTCCCTAAATCAGGTTCATGGAGTATCAAGGTTCTGCACTTGGTACAAGTCATAATAGTGACCCTGCTGTTTCATCAGTTCATCATGAGAGCCCATCTCTTTGATTTCACCATCTTCAATAACGACAATCCGGTCAGCATGTGTGATCGTCGCCAGCCGGTGTGCCACAATAAAGGTGGTCCGGTCTGAGGCAAGCCGTTCGACAGCTTCCTGGATAATGTGTTCACTTTCCAGATCAAGGGCAGATGTTGCTTCGTCGAAAATCAGGATAGGCGGATTTTTCAGGAACACGCGTGCAATGGCAATTCGTTGTTTCTGCCCACCGGATAGCTTAACACCACGTTCACCGACAAGGGTGTCATAGCCATGTTGCAGTCCTTCAATGAAGTCGTGCGCATTTGCTGCTTTAGCCGCAGCCACTACTTCTTCATCCGTAGCATCCGGATTACCCATGCGGATGTTCATCGCGATGGATTCACTGAATAGGATATTGTCCTGCAGCACCATGCCAATATTATTCCGCAATGAACGTGCCTGCACATCACGGATGTCGGTCCCATCTACTTTAATGGAGCCGCCAGTTACATCATAGAATCGCGGGATCAAGCTGACAAGTGTTGACTTGCCACCGCCACTGATGCCGACGAATGCGATTGTTTCGCCTCTTTCGACATGGAGGGAAACATCTTTTAAGACATTCGTTTCTTCTTCTTCATATTTAAATGATACGTGGTCAATATCAATTTTTCCTTCGACCCTGCCAAGTTGTTTAGCATCGGGTTTATCGACTATATCATACGATTCATTCATCAATTCAAATACACGGTCAATTGATGCAACAGACTGTGTCAGCACTGTTGAGGAACTGATTAGCCGGCGGAGCGGACTGTACACCCGTTCCATATAGGTGACAAACGCAACCATAGTACCAATGGACACATTTCCACTGATGACCTGATAGCCGGCGAACGCAATGACCAGCAATGGTGCCAGGTCGGTAATGGTATTCATAACAGCAAATGTTTTTGCGTTCCAGTCGGTATGGTTTAATGCTTTATGGAGGAAGTTCTCGTTTCGTGTGTCGAATTGCTCTTGTTCATAATCTTCAAGGGCAAAACTTCTTGTTACCGGAATTCCCTGCACACGTTCATGCAAATGGCCCTGCACTTCAGCTAGTGACTGGGAGCGTTCCCTCGTCAGCCGTCGGAGCCTGCCATAGAAGTATTTGACCGAAATGCCATAAAACGGGAACAGAATGATCGCGACAATGGTCAGCCCGACATCCATTGTCAGCATAATCCCGATGGCAATAAGGATTGTAATCATATCCAGCCAAACATTCATCAGCCCGGTTACGACAAAAGTTTTCGTTTGTTCGACATCATGTATTACCCGGGAAATAATTTCCCCGGTTTTTGTCTGAGAATAGAACCTGAGGCTCAATTTTTGTATGTGGTCGAACAGTTTATCCCTGATGTCATAAAGGACTGTGTTGCCTACCCACTGCGCCAAATATTGTCGAAAGTATTCAATTGGCGGGCGCAGGACAAGAAATATAATAAAAGCACCGCCCATCAGCCAAAACAGTTGTTCCAGTTTTGCCGAATCGGTCAGGTCATCCGCATTAATGATATTATCGATAACGTATCTTAATATTAGCGGCAAAAGAAGCGGAATACCAAATTTGACAATTCCGATAAGGACCGTTAGCAAAATTTTCCATTTGTACGGACGGACGAACTGTAAATACTGTTTGATGCTGCTCATTCACATCAATTCCCCATTCTAATTGTGGTTTAAAAAGAAAATCCTTGCTACAGCAAGTAACAAGGAACGATTAGACACTTATTGCATTATAAGGCTTTGCTGAACGTTAATCAATCGAACTGTTCAGCGATACGTCAGATAGCGTTCATACCATTGATCGATGAAGTCTGGAGCAAAGGGACCCTGACGCTGCCTTACCCACCGCAGTAAATGTTCAACATTCTGCTCAAGAATCCGGTCCAGTACAACGGGATAGCTCATTTGTTCCTTATGTTCAGCATACTCATCTTCATCCAATAGATCGTATGTCATGTCCGGGTATACTTTAACATCCAGATCATAATCGATATATTTCAATGCCTCCGCATCATAAACAAAAGGGGAACTGATATTGCAGTAGTAATAAATGCCGTCGTTGCGCAGCATACCAATAACGTTGAACCAGTAATTCGCGTGGAAATAGCAGATCGCAGGTTCTCTTGTTATCCACGACCGGCCATCGCCTTCTCTGACAGTTGTTTTATCATTGGCACCAATGACTACCATATCTGTGCCTTTGAGGACAAGGGTGTTTTCCCAAATCCGGTGCAATTGACCGTTATGTTTGTAGCTATGTATTTGTATTGCCGTTCCTGCTTCTGGTCCAGTCATCCTATCGCTCCTTAGCTCCGCACACATTCTTTTTTCCTTATTATAATTCTAACTGAGCGATTGATAAAGGAATATGACGTCATTGGTATTTATAACGAAAAAAAGAGCTTCCCGAGGAAGGAAGCTCTTAGAAGTCAAAAATTGGGAGTGGATTTCGTTATTTTTTGTTTTGCTGCGATTGTTGGTTTTGCTTTCTGACTTCTTGTGCGTCTGTTTCAGAAGCAAACTCAGTACCGTACTGGCTTTGTCCTTGTTGTGCCTTCTGGTTCTGCTTTTTTACTTGCTGTACGTTTGTGCCAGCAGTAGTTTGGTTTGGCTGTTGTTTTTTAGCCATTTGTATCACCTCCGCGTTAATTAATCTGCCCACGATGCGACTAACTATCCATTTTGAATGGATGTTAAAATTAACTGTCGAAGGAATTAAATGTTAAAAGTATGACCAGCCGTAAACCTGCATAAATTAACCGGGACCAGCACATCTGCTTGAACGCTGGACTGACAGAACGCGGCATTACGTCAGATAGTTCATCATTTTCTGATGTGGCACTGGAAAAGGGTAATCATCTAATTCTTCATGGCCAACAAACCGAATTCGTTCATCCGCCGTTTCGAAACAGGCGGTAGCCGCATCATATACCTCCAGTTGCCAAATCAGATGTGAGAACACATGGCTGACATTCCCTTTTTTCGCTTGTAATGTTATGTCCATGCCATATTCCATGCGGAACCATTGTTCAATGTGGGCATTTCCGATTTCATCAACAGGCACCATTGGGAATTGCCACATATTTGCGAGCAAACCATTTTCCGGGCGCTTTTCGATCACATACTCCCCATTTCTGTTTTGAATCAGCAATGCAGCATAATGAACTTTTTTCTGCTTTTTCTTTTTGGATTTAACCGGCAATTCCTTCTCGACTCCTGTCTGGTACGCACGGTAATAATCCTGAACCGGGCAGAACATACACATCGGTTCCTTTGGCGTGCATACGAGCGCCCCCAGTTCCATAATCCCCTGATTAAAAGTTGATGGATCATCATGCGAAATGATGGCTTGCACATATTGTTCAAATTTCTTTTTCGTGCCAGCCTTTGCAATATCATCATTTATCTTCAGAACACGGGCCAGCACACGCATGACGTTGCCATCGACAGCAGGGTGTGGCTGGTTAAACGCAATGGATAAAATGGCTCCTTTCGTATATGGACCGACGCCTTTCAGTGAACCCAGTTCTTTCGGATTATCAGGCACTTTTCCACCATAAGAAGAAACAATTTCTCGAACGGCGTTTTGTAAATTCCGTGCGCGGGAATAATAACCAAGGCCTTCCCATGTTTTTAAAACATCCTGTTCATCTGCATATGCCAAATCATGGGGAGTGGGATATTTAGACATAAAATGCTGAAAATAAGGAATGACAGTATCGACTTTCGTCTGCTGCAGCATGATTTCGGAAACCCAGACTTTATAAGGATCCTGATTAGCACGCCACGGCAAGTCGCGTTTATTGGCTCGATACCATTCCATTAACGCTTTCTGGAAACTGGAAATGTTAAAATTCTGTAATGCTTTATCTGTCATTCTGATACATCCTCTATGTTACAATTAATTCGTCAATTTACGACAATTTCTAAATACCAAGAACAACGCATCAATCAGACGCTGTTCAAGGAGGGCTTCCGCTTATGGATACAGGAACCCATATCGTCATGGGCGTTGCACTCGGCGGTCTGGCAACGTTGGATCCGGCTGTGCAGCAGGACCCTGCACTGTTTTCGGCAGTATTGGCCGGAACCGTCATTGGCTCCCACGCCCCTGATTTTGATACCATTTTAAAACTCAAAAATAATGCTGTTTATATACGGCATCATCGTGGTGCCACCCATTCCATCCCTGCTGTCATCATATGGGGAGTCTTGATTGCCGGCATCATTCATCTGCTCGCACCTGGCGTGAGTCTGCTTCATTTATGGGCTTGGACGGCACTGGCCGTGGTCTTGCATGTCCTTGTCGATATCCCCAACGCATACGGGACACAAGCCTACCGCCCATTTACCAACAAATGGGTGGCTCATGGTTTCATCAACACGTTCGACCCTTATATTTTCATGCTTCACATCGCCGGTATCGTCGCCTGGCTACTTGGTGCCAACCCCGGCTATACATGGTTAATCATTTATACCGTCATCGTTCTGTACTACGTGAAGCGGTATATGGATAAACGCGAAATTGTCAAAAAGATCCAGGATCATTTTTCGGATACCGAACAGATAGCCACCTCCCCCACCATTAAACAAAATAAGTGGCGGGTTGCCATTACAACAAAAAACAACTTTTATGTCGGTGCGGTGAATGATGGCCACATCGAAATTCTGGATGAATTCAAGCGAATTCCGCTTCCTGCCAATTCACTGTTCCGGCTTGCACAAAGCGATAAAAACATTGCGGCATTCCTGTCATTTTCCCCTGTTTACCGGTGGGAAGTGAATGATTTTGATGATTATACCGAAATTCGTTTTATCGATCTGCGGTACCGATCCAATGAACGCTACCCATTTGTTGCCGTTGCACAAATTGATGATAACATGCGAATCCTAAATTCTTACACCGGATGGATTTTTTCCGAGCAAAAGCTTCAGAATAAGCTGGACGTTGGCGACAATCCAGTTTAATTAAGTATGTTCCTGTTTTCTGTTGTGATTTAAAAAACCGGCTATCTGGCCGGTTTTTTAATTTGGCAGTTTAACGGTAAACCAATTTTTCTACCCATTTACTGCAGTTGTTGGCTTATTCCTGCACTTCATCCCCGAGCAATGAGATCGGCAGTGCTTCTTCCTTTTCGTATACCTCGTCCAACAAGTTGACACGATGCCCCCAGGCAAACACACCGTTTAGATAGTTGATCTTAAATTTATGACCCGGATCACCATTCAATTCATACACGTGCTGTGGATGGAAATCATCCGGATTTATCATATAGGCCATTGCGACTTGCATTTTCCGCTCATTAATCGCAACCTCACTAATATTACCAAGCTGTTCTGCCTTTTGTGCCTTTTCTTTCAACCGGCCTACTTCAGCGCGCAGCTGTTCAATTGTATAATCACTGTACCGATAGTCCATTTGTTCATTCTCCCTTCTATTTCAGTTTACATTTTAGCAATTATCTAGGAAAATAAAAATAATAATACATTGCATTGGGAGGGGAAAACATGTCAACAGTTGCTATCTCTGGAGCTGGAAGCGGTCTTGGTCGGACGCTTGCGCTCAAATATAGTGCGAATAGCTATAAAGTATTTTTACTTGGGCGTGACGATACAAAACTTCATCTGGTCCAGAGCGAAATTATCGAACAAGGGGGACTGGCAGAGGTCATTCTCTGTGATGTGCAAGAGCCTGCATCTGTCAGCATTGCCTTTCAGCAAATTGGGGAACTGGATGTATTTATCAACAATGCCGCCATTGGCATTTTTGGACCCGTGGAAGATTACACCATTGAGGATATTGACAAAACATTGAACACCAATGTGAAAGGGTCTATTTTGTGTGTTCAGTCTGCTCTGCCATTAATTCGGGCAAGTGAAGGACGTATCCTGACAATAATCTCCACTGCTGGTCTGCGCGGAAAAGTGCACGAGTCGATATACTGTGCCAGCAAATTTGCTGTCAAAGGTTTCACCGAAAGTCTGCAGAAAGAATGGGAGAATGATCCGATTGCCATCACCGCTGTCTACATGGGAGGCATGAACACACCATTCTGGGATAACTCCTCCCATGTTGCTGACCCGTCAGGTTTGAAAGGACCGGAAGTTGTCGCCGAACAAATTTTTAATGAAGATGACGGCAGGGGTGAGATTATTATCGACCAGTAACAATGGTGATTATTTTGCGGGTGTCGCTCAATTATCCAACTCATGCTCGAGAAATTCATTGATCGCATCCATCGTAAAGCCTTTGCGATACAGTGCTTCTTTCAGTTTTTGGCGAAGTTCATAGCCACTTGTTTTTTGCTGGTATTTTCGTATCAGTTTTTCGCCTTGCTTGACAAGTGCTTCCCACTCTGCATCATCATCCTTTTCATCCTGCAGTTCTTTTGATACAGCCTGTACAACATCTCGAGTAAATCCTTTTTGGGTCAGCGTGCCCTGAAGCTGCTGGAGCTGCTGGCGAAAGGATTTGTTTTTCCCGGTGTTTCGTTTTTTTATCGCCAGCTTCATCGCTTTGTCGAATTGGACATCATATGTATACTGCTCAACTGCTTCTGCGGCCAGTGCTGCATCCACACCTTTTTCCAGCAGCTCCTGTTGGACGAGCATCGGTCCTTTTGCTGCGGTGCTGATACGCGTGCGGACAAACGCATCAGCAAACTGTTTGTCATCCGTCAGCCCTTGAGCAGCCAGTTTGTCCATTATTTTCGTAATATGTTCTTCATCCACTTCTTTGGTTTGCAGATAATCCCGAATTTCTTTTTTCGTCCGCATCCGGTAGCTTAAATAGTTGATAGCAAGGGAATATCCTTTTTGAAGTGTATCTTTTTGAATGAGCGCGGTAATGGTCGCCTCGTCCAGCTCCATGTCTTTGTGCAGGCGGTAATCGACAAGCACGGATTCATCCACACTGAAGGCATACCTTTCCCCTTGGCCATCCGAAAGAAAAATATTAAATCGGTCATGACGCTTTTTTTGCGTCGTAATCCGGGAAATTTTTGTCATTGCGATCCTCCTGTCCAGTATTATTGTATCACGAATACACAGCAGCGTCAGAAAGTGAAGGATGTTTTGAAAAAATCATTTTTCTATCATAAGAAACCTCTTATAGAGAAGTGATAATCCTGTTAAATGAGGTGATTAAAATGACTATTTTAATGACTGGCGGTACTGGATTTGTCGGCAGGAATTTGACGAAAGTCTTAACGGACACGGGGCACCACGTCTATATCACCACCAGATCCCCTGAGAAATATTTTAACACGGAACAGGTTACCTTCATCAGCTACGATTACCCAGTGGCAGATTTGCCAAAAATCGAAGCTATCATTAATCTTGCCGGTGATTCCCTGTTCGGCTACTGGACCAAATCAAAAAAGGAAGCCATCCGCAAAAGTCGGATTGAGACAACACAAAAAGTGATTGAAATGATGGAACAGATGGAGCATAAACCCGAAGTCTTGATTAGTGGTTCAGCCATTGGGTTCTATGGTACAGCGGAAGATTTGATATTTACCGAAGCAACCGAACGAGCCGGTAATGACTTCCTTGCTGAGGTTGTCGAAGCGTGGGAACGGACGGCCAGTCAAGCGGAACAGTTTGGTGTTCGCACCGTTTATGCCAGGTTTGGTGTTATTCTTGGCGAGGAAGGCGCTCTCCCGCTTATGAAACTTCCGATTAAATTATTTGCCGGTGGGCGAATTGGCAGCGGAGAGCAGTGGATTTCCTGGGTCCACATAAACGATGTGGTAGACATGATACGATTTTGCCTGGCGAATAAACAAATCAGCGGACCTGTTAACGTCACTGCCCCTCACCCAGCACGAAACAAAGATTTCACAAACACGCTGGCCCGTGTATTGCGACGGCCTGATTGGCTTCCGGCTCCAATTCTGGCTGTCCGCACCGCCCTCGGTGACATGAGCATGCTGATCACAAGGGGGCAATATGTATTACCTGGAAAAGCCGACATGCATGGGTACGAATTTTCCTATCCATACCTTGAAAAGGCACTATTTGAAACGGAACATTAAATTGTCGCCTGTCTGGTATATTTCTCCCATTGTGGATAATCCTAATAGTATATCCTTGGGAAAATGAGGTGGTTAAATGGGCAAAAAATCGATTGAACAGGAGCGTTACTTGTCCAAAACACAGGAAGTTCTTTATCAGAAGGAGTTCAGACGGGCGGATCGGGAGTACAGCCGAAACTCCAAACAAGGGAACCGCATGTAATCATGCGCTTCCCTTGTTTTTTTATGCACAATCTATCCACAAGATTTGTGTAGTTTGTTAATAACCACAGCTAGTCCTGCTATGAAAACCCCGGATATTCATAACTGCATTGTGGATAAGTCAAGATATCGTTGTGGATTTTGTGCATAAGTATGTGAATCACCTGTTATCCTGCCCTTCTACCTGTTCATAACCTTGTGAATAAGTAAGAATTCCTTCAGCCGCTTCTCTTGCGTCGTGTTTATACTTTCCAAAACCATAACCTGCACGCACATTCACTGTTTCAAACCCTAGTGCAGCTTGCCAGATTCTTTCCCGTTCAACATTCCAGATATAGATGATAACGGTACTTCCCCCGAGGACTTCAATTTCAAAATCCTCCTCATGAAACATTGCCCGAAGCATCATAATTTTTGTTAGGTTTGTCACAGTTTTATGATAGAGCATCAAACAGCTTACCACGATATGCCATCCCCCATCCCGTTCCCTTTTAGAACATTTTAATATATGTGTGTGACAAGCACAACGAAACAGGCTTTTCTCACTCTGAATCGTGATAGGATTTAACTATCCAGCTACACAACGAATATTGGTTTATTATTTTGCAGAGTGTGATGCTATGAGTTTAGAAAAAATTGCCTACAATATTAAGTTTTTACGGGAACAGAATGGATGGACCCAGGAACACCTGGCTGATCAGTTACATATTTCCCGCTATGTCATCATCCGCTGGGAGACTGGAAAAGTCACCCCGGATCTGGAATCACTAGTGAAGCTAAGTGAACTTTTCGGAGTCACCATCGATCACTTAGTCGGAAATCATTCGTTTCGTGAAGACTTGCTAAAAGACTTTAAGCGGATTTACAGCTCAAAGTCAAAGTCATTTGATGAAGAAGCAGTAGAGCTTGTCCAATATATAATGGAGAATCCTATATTAAAAGAGCAGCTTTTCCGGATGCGCACCCTGCCTGTCCGGAAACAGCATGCCATACATAATATGCTGGAAAATTTCATCGATCAAGTTGACCGAATGTAGCGGGAAGATTGCTGGAACAAGTGAGACAGGTAACTATCAGGTTTCCATACGGCCGGATTCCTTAGAAAAACTGCATGCACAGGCATGCAGTTTTTTATTGCTCGTTTATCAGCGGTCTTCCTTCTTTTATCAGCGGTCTTCCTTCTTTTATCGGCGGTTTCCCGGGTTATCAGTGATTTGCCGGATATTCAGGTCCGACAGTTTTATTGTTCCTTGGAACCTTTTAGATTACAGTACGTATTGAATGGGACGGACACAAACTGCGATAAAAGGGGGGGATCCGATGGAGGATGTCAGCATATTAAGCGAAATTGACTGGAGAGTAATTGCGCCTATGCTCGTGATCCAGGCCATTTTGCTAATCGTGGCGGTCATTGATCTTATTCGGATTGACAGAACGAACGGCCCTAAATGGATGTGGATACTGATTATCGTATTCATTAATATTATCGGTCCGGTTGTTTATTTTATTTTTGGAAGGAGACAGGATTAAATGGCACTGCTTACCGTCCGTAATCTCAGTAAAACATACGATTATAGAACTGCTGTCGATAACATTCGTTTTCAGTTTGAATCAGGGAAGTGTGTTGCTTTGATTAGACCGAATGGTGCCGGTAAAACGACAACATTGCGTATGCTTTCCGGGCTGTTAAAACCGAGCGGGGGAACTATTTCCTTTGCCGGCATGCAACCGCATGATGATATACGCAAGTACATCGGCTATTTGCCGCAGCACCCTGTATTCTATAAGTGGATGACCGGTGAAGAGTTTCTTGTCTATGTCGGCCGACTAGGGTACTTGTCCAAACAAGCGGCAAGACAACAAGCGGAACAGCTGATCGAACATGTCGGTCTGAAGGAAGCAGCTAATCGGCGTATCGGCAAATACTCCGGTGGAATGAAGCAGCGACTCGGGATTGCCCAGGCCATGATTCACCAGCCAAAATTGCTGATGCTTGATGAGCCTGTATCATCCCTTGATCCATTTGGCCGGCGCGAAGTGTTAAATTTGATGGAAGAATTGAAAAAAGACATGACCATTTTATTTTCCACCCATATTTTAAGTGATGCTGATGAAGTCAGTGATGAGCTGCTTGTATTGCATGATGGAAAGCTGGTTGAGTCAGGTTCAATGGACGATCTGCGCGAAAAGTATCACACAGCAAAGTTGGAACTGGGTCTGGAGCGCAACTTGGAGTTTTATCGTGACAAAGTGGCTGCGATACCTGCTGTGACAGCATGTTATCTTGATCATGGCCTGCTCCATGTGACCGCAAAAAATATAGGAGACGCACGGAAGGAAATCCTGGCATCTGCATCGACCGAGGAATGGCCATTAACGTCTTTTTCCGTGAACCGGGCTTCCCTTGAAGATATGTTTATGAAGGCGGTGAATCAGTGATGCAGTGGTGGACACTGTTTCAAAAAGAACTGACGGAAAACGCAAGAAACGTGAAATGGATATGGGTGCCGCTAGTTATGATTCTGATTGCCATCATGGACCCGCTCTCCAACTATTATTTGCCGCAAATTATTGATGCGGTCGGCGGTATGCCAGAGGGGGGAGCTATACAGCTTCCGGACTTCCAGCCAGGTGATGTCGTCATGATGAGCCTCGGACAGTTCAGCAGTATCGGTGTATTGATTATTGCATTCATGACCATGGGGACGATCTCCGGGGAACGCAAGAGTGGTGTTTCCGAGCTAATCCTTGTCAAACCCGTATCCTATCTGAACTACATTAGTTCCAAATGGGCATCAGTAGCACTGCTGACACTTGTCTCATTTACACTAGGCATGGGGGCCAGCTGGTATTATATTAATTTGCTGTACGGTGATTTAGGTTTTGGAATGCTCATGCAAGTGCTGTTCTTTTACGGGCTATGGCTGTTGCTTGTCGTGTCATTTTCTATTTTTTTCAACACATTGGTCAAAATACCAGGCCTTGCAGCTTTTCTGACGATCGCGGCTATCATTGTGATGAACCTTGTGACAACAATCTTTGGTCATGTGGCTGAATGGAGCCCAAATAACATATCGAAGTACATTGAACAAATGATCATAACCGGCAGCGTCCCATCCGAATTAACTGGAGCAGCATTTGTGACGACTGGCATGATGGTTCTTCTCTTGTTCGGGGCCGTTAATATGTTTAAAAGAAAAGAAATTGCACATTAAACAGGACTGGCATGATACCAGCCCTGTTTTTATTTTACATTGACTGTATTCTTTTTATAAAACAGCCTTGAAAAAAGATGGGAAAACTGAATAAAAGCTGAAGTTCACAGGCAAAGTGCTAATGTTCACAAGAAATATGCTAAAGTTCACAGTGCGTTTGCTTGAAGTTCACAATTGAAATGCTAAAGTTCACATTTTATACGCGAGGCGGCAGTGAACGCGGCTGGATTCTGAGCACAAAACATTAATAGAGTAGGGTAACCTTTCTCAAGGCTACCCCCTCATCAAACCGCACGTGCCCTATTAAGGCATA
>NZ_JBHUNA010000001.1:0-210436 GCF_042685205.1 Lentibacillus juripiscarius | reverse complement strand
TATGCCTTAATAGGGCACGTGCGGTTTGATGAGGGGGTAGCCTTGAGAAAGGTTACCCTACTCTATTAAAAGCATACAAGGGGGGCATTCCATATGCGGTCTATTCCGTATATAGAGGATATACAAGAATGGCGTTCGGAATTTTCTTTCCACATACCGGTCAATATCCGTTTTTCTGAAACAGATATGTTTGGACATGTCAATAATGTGTCGGCTTTCATTTATTTTGAAGAAGCACGTGTTGAATTTTTGAAGGAAGTGGGCTTTTTTGATGGCAGCGAAAGCAATGGGAGCATCCCGATTGTGGCCGATCTGCAATGTGACTACCATAAGCAGATCTATTTCAATGAGCGTCTTCTGTTATTTGTAAAAGTGAATCAAATCGGCACTACTTCATTTGATGTTCATTACTTAGGTGTAAACACGGAGAATGAGCTATGTTTGACCGGTCGCGGAAGAATGGTGAACCTGGATAAAGAATCCGGTAAGCCCGTCCCATTAACCGACCAAGTAAAAACAAAACTTCAGCATAATTGATCTTTCATCAACTAATAAATAGTGTGGGAGTACTCCCACACTATTTGAAGCTGTACTTCGCTTAGAGCTCTAATTCCCCCATGCGAAGCAATTCTACTACAGCTTGTGATCGCCCCTTAACACCTAACTTCTGCATTGAATTGGAGATATGGTTCCGAACTGTTTTTTCAGAAATAAACAATTCTTGGGCAATTTCTTTTGTTGTTTTATCTTGTACTAGGAGATCGAATACTTCTTTTTCACGTTTCGTTAGCAATTGCTTTGGTTTGTAGTTGTTGTCCTTCAAATGATAACCCCTCCTTGCTGTCAAAGAGCTGCATATGAAGGGTAAATTATTTAGTCACTATAGCTTATGAAAATACGCGTAAACGGTGAGCACATTTTCCGCTACAGTTAATATTATGACAATGTACCCAGAAATTCGGTTATTACAGGAAACAGCAAATTTACATTCTGGGAAAATTGCTGTATCGTTGTTGTTATCGTAGGACAGTTTTCTAAAAGACTGTTGCTTTTTGCGTCACTCCAAAGAATGAAACCCCCGAAGCGTCTCTTAGCACTTAACTATAATCAGAACAGGTGATAGCCCCGCTAGGAGAATTTTCAGTGCGTCGCAGTTTATATCAACTGCATTGGAAAAACAACAAAGTGTGCGAAAAGATCTTGTCGTATCAAAGAACAACAATTTTCGTCAGATTATGATAAACTGTTCATATAAATTGTATTGTCTAGGGGGTTACCCGGATTGAATAAGGATCATTCGGCCGATATCATTGCCGATCTCGAAAAAAGACTGCGCTATATTTCAGGTAATATTAAACAAAATGGACGAAAAATCCTCAATCATTATCCGATCACGTCACCACAATTTGTCGCACTGCAATGGCTGGTTGATGAAGGTGCTCTGACAATCGGAGAACTGTCCAGTAAAAATGGTTTAGCATTCAGTACAACAACCGATTTGGTTGATCGCCTTGAGAAAAATGGTCTCGTTGAAAGGGTGCGGGACACGGAAGATCGACGTGTTGTCCGTATCCATGTACTGACGAAAGGCAAAACAATCATTGAGGAGGTTATTGCCAAACGCCGAAAGTATTTGGGGCAAGTTCTGGGGAATCTTTCAAATGAACAAACAGAAACATTGAATGAACTTCTGGAGTACATGTACGAACAAATGAAACAACAATCATGATTAAACAACATGGAAGAGGCGATTGGTTTTGAACAAGGCAATAGGCGTTATTGATTCCGGTGTTGGCGGGCTTACAGTTGCGCATGAGCTGATGAGGCAGCTTCCAAAGGAACGATTGATATATTTGGGTGATACACAGCGGTGTCCATATGGTCCAAGATCCAAGGACGAGGTGAAGAAATTCACCTGGGAAATGGTTGAGTTTTTATTGGAAAAGGATATAAAAATGCTCATCGTTGCTTGCAATACCGCTACAGCTTTTACATTGCACGAGCTGAAGGAGCATCTGTCCATTCCGGTAATAGGTGTTATCAAGCCAGGGGCACGTGCTGCGATTAACGGGACGAAAAGCAGCCATATCGGCGTCATTGGGACGGAAGGGACAATCAGAAGCGATGCTTATGCCAAGGCATTGAAAGATATCAATGCGGATCTGGATGTCCAGTCGTTGGCATGTCCTTCATTTGTTCCAATGGTAGAGCAAGGCAGACTGTCAGGGGAGCAGACGGAAGAGGTTGTCGGGGACTCGCTTCTGCCCCTGAAACAGAAGCGGAACCTGGATACGCTGATTCTCGGATGTACGCATTATCCGCTTATCAAAGATACCATTCAGCTAGTGATGGGGGATGATGTTGCAATTATATCATCAAGTGAGGAGACAGCAAGGGAAGCGAGTACTATTCTGGAATTTCATGGAATCCTTTATAAGGGTGAGGAGACACCTCTCCATCAATTTTACTCAACAGGTCAGCTGGAAGTTTTCGCAAAAATTGCGGAAGGTATTTTCAAGGAATTTATTAACCATTTCCACTCGGTTACAATCGAAAAAGCCACTTTGCGATAATTGGAATCAAAATAGATTCCAATTTTTTATATTAGGTTGGTCTAAAATTTTATTGAGCTCGTATATATAATAGTACAAACCATCGTAGGAGGGAAAAACATGCAGAAACGCAGTTTGTTGCTTATCAGCATGGCGATGTCGCTTGCTATTATACTAACCGGGTGTTTTCAAGGGGAACAGTCGCTGGATGATAAAGAGATTGATCCGCCACCAAATGCTGAAGCTGTAAATGAGAATGAGCTGGACGAACCTGCTTCCGGAAAACAGGGTGATAATGCGGACAAGGATAAAGCTGAAGGGGATACATCCGCCAATACAGTGGAAAGACAGCTATATCTGCTTGATGCGAATGGTATGGTAGCTCCACAAACATTGCAGGTGCCACAGCCGGAATCCAAGGAAGTTGCTGCACAGGCACTGGAATATCTTGTGAAAGATGGGCCAGTCACTTCGATGCTGCCGAATGGATTTCAGGCTGTATTGCCTGCCGGTACACAAATACTGGGGCTGAATCTGAAAGATAATGGGGAAATGATTGTCAATGTTTCCAAGGAATTTGAAAATTATAAAGCGGAAAATGAAATGAAAATCCTGCAGGCAATGACGCATACCTTGACACAATTTGAACAGGTCGATAAGGTTAAGCTGCAAATCGATGGACAACTGCAAAATACAATGCCTGTGAATGGCACGCCAATTGGTGAAGGATACTCGAGAGCGAATGGTATTAACCTTGTACAGTCAGAAACTGTGGATCTGATGCAAAGTGAGCCTGTTACGCTGTACTATCCCTCTGTTCAAGGGGACAACCAGTATTTTGTCCCTGTCACCCAACATGTTGATGTAGATAACAAGGACATTTATGGTTCAATGATTAACGAATTGCTGGAGGGACCAAATTTTGACACGAATCTTCAGCATGTGTTCAACGGTGAGGCGGAGCTGACGAATAATCCAAGTTTGCGGGATGGTGTTCTGGAAGTAATGTTCAGCCAGGGTGTATTACAAGACAGCCAAAAACAAGACGGCGATAAAGCCGTGATCTCTGATAAAGTGATGGAATCACTAGTCCGGTCATTGACACAGGACAAGGCAGTTGAGGCTGTTGAAGTGAAAGTAGAAGATGTAGAAACACTCTTTAATGAAAACGGGGAACCATATACCGAACCGGTGACCAAACAAAAGTTTATATCAAAACAGAAGCTATAGTAGCATCGACCGCTCCCATAAAGCCTGTTATCAGTACAAGACTGTCGCGCACAGTCTTTTTCTTTTGCTGGATAATAATAAATGCCCCTGTGGTAAAAAATATGTTAGGATTAGCTTGGGTTCATCATAAGGAGGCTTACAGTCATTGCGAAATAATAATCGAAATTATAATGATTTAAGAACTATAACGATCACAACGGATTATGTTAAGCATCCAGAGGGTTCGGTACTTATTGAATTCGGGGATACCAAAGTGATCTGCAATGCCAGTATTGAAGATCGTGTCCCGCCATTTATGCGAGGGAAAGGCAAAGGCTGGATAACAGCAGAGTACGCTATGCTGCCGCGTGCGACGGAACAGCGGAATATTCGTGAGTCCTCCAAAGGAAAAGTGGGTGGCCGAACGATGGAAATACAGCGGCTGATCGGGCGTGCGTTACGCTCCGTCGTAGACCTGGATCAAATTGGGGAGAGGACCGTCTGGGTCGATTGTGACGTAATTCAGGCGGATGGCGGTACTCGTACAGCATCTATAACAGGTGCATTTGTTGCTGTTGTACTGGCATTTGATAAATTAAAGAAGGCCAATACGATTAAAAAGATGCCCGTTACTGATTTCCTGGCAGCTATTTCAGTCGGCATCTCGCCGGATGGTACAGAATTGCTTGATCTGGATTATGGAGAAGATTCAAATGCCCACGTTGACATGAATATTGTTATGACAGGTGAAGGTGAATTTGTGGAAGTACAGGGAACGGGTGAAGAAGCAACATTTACTTCAGACCAGCTGCAAAAAATGCTCGGACTTGCCTCTGGGGGGCTGAAAAAAATAAATGGAATCCAAAAGGAAGTTCTTGGGGATGCAGCCGGCAATATCGGTGAAACCAAAACAAAGGAAGATACACGGTGAAAGAAATAATTATTGCCACGAAGAACGCCGGCAAAGCGAAAGAATTTAAATCTTTTTTTTCTGCTTATCATATAGAAGCCATTTCACTTTCTGAACTGGATAAAGACATAGATGATATCGAAGAAACCGGAACAACGTTTGAGGAAAATGCCGCCATAAAAGCACAGAGTATTGCAGGGATGATGAGGTGTCCAGTTCTGGCGGATGACTCGGGGCTTATGATTGATGCACTAAACGGCAGGCCCGGCGTTTACTCTGCACGTTATGCCGGCGAACAGAAAGATGATCAAGCAAATATAGATAAAGTGCTGTATGAATTAAAAGGGGTTGGAGCATCGGAGCGTACTGCCCGGTTTGTTTGTGTGCTAGCAGTAGCCATTCCAGGAGAACCAGCTATCTTTAAAAAAGGCAGTTGTGAAGGGACCATCGCTTTTTCGGAGGCGGGGGAAAATGGGTTTGGCTATGACCCTATTTTCATACCCAACGGCTATAATAAAACTATGGCTCAGCTTTCCTCTGCGGAAAAAAACAAAATCAGTCACCGAAAAAATGCAATCGTTCAGCTGGAAGACTGGGTCAAGAATCAGAACAAATGAGGTGACAACAATGCCAGAAGTACTCATCGTCAGTGACAGTCATGGCTCAACGGACGAGCTGAAAGCAATTAAAGAGCGGCACTCGCCGGAATTTAGGATCCATTGCGGTGATTCAGAGCTGGATATGGATGCACCGGAGCTTGATGGGTTTATCAAAGTCGCCGGTAATTGTGATGTGGATGCAAGGTTCCCTGATGAACAGACAAGTACCATTGGCAGTCTTTCTTTCTTCATTGCACACGGTCATCTGCATCAGGTTAAATCTAACCCGATGGCCATCGCTTACCGGGCCCAAGAACTTCAGGCCCGGGTCATCTGCTTTGGGCACACACATATAGCCGGTGCCGAAAAAATTGGCCAGCAACTGTTGATTAATCCGGGAAGTATTCTTTTGCCGCGCGGGCGTACAGAACAAACGTATGTCTTGATGAAATGGGACACACCGGATGATATCAGTGTCGATTTCTTCACAGCAGACGGAAATCATTTGGAAGAACTTTCACTGAAAACATCATTAGGTTAAATGTGATGAGGAAATCGACAGATATAGTCGATTTCCTGGTTCTTTATATAACCAGCATGCTTTAAATAGTTTTATATGTTGACAAATGCTCATAAAAAGCATATAATTACTCTTGTCCGTCAAAAAAGTAATTTGTTTATCATGCGGGTGTAGTTTAGTGGTAAAACCTCAGCCACGAGCAACGCTTCCGCCGAATATACTGCGAGTTGCGAGGAACGTAACCTTCGTCGAGAAATCATGCAACGTGACGAGGCATGATTGGTTCGTGACCAGCAAGATAGTAAAAACTCAATTTCCCATGCGGGTGTAGTTTAGTGGTAAAACCTCAGCCTTCCAAGCTGATGTCGTGGGTTCGATTCCCATCACCCGCTCCATACATAATCCACGTCCCAGTAGCTCAGCTGGATAGAGCAACAGCCTTCTAAGCTGTAGGTCGCAGGTTCGAATCCTGCCTGGGACATCAGCTTGAGAAACCTGTTTATCAATGAAACGGGTTTCTCTTTTATTATAGAACAGCAGCTGGGGGCAGGAAACAAGTGTAGGATTGTCCTATCAAGGGTATGATGATAAAAGAAAATGATTAAACAATTTATAAGAAAGGAGTGAACAGATGGCAAATCAATCTGAAAAAGTAATCCTTTTTCCGAAATGGCGAACGGCCTTGGAAGATAAAAGCCTTGCCGCCTTGAAGGAACAACGTTTTAACGAAGCGCTCTTGAAATTAGATCAATTAATCTCTTATGGCGTACGTGATCATGAAATAGTTATCGGCAAATTGATCTGTCTGATGGAACTGAACCGGTACCATGAAGCACAAGATCTTTGTGAAGAGCTGCTCCTTATTCCTGATGAACATTATTATCATTATGTACATATTTATTTAACGATTCTTTTTCAGACCAGCCAATACCAGGAGCTGATGGCTCAAGTAGAAAAGGAATTTGCGTCGGATGCAATTCCGCCAGAGACGAAAGAACAATTCCGGCAGCTCTATGATATGAGCAGTAATATGCACGAAGAAATTCGAACAGAAAAATCTACCGAATACATAAATGAACTGTTACAGGCTGTGAAAGAAGAAAATTACTTCAATCAGTACAAGTCCATCGAACGGATGCGCAGGCTGGAAAGCAATCCGACTGACGACGTACTGCTGCTATTGAGTCGTGATCAAGTACATCCAGTGATTAAGACCGCCATCTTTATGTGGCTTCAGGAGAGAAATATCAGAAAAAAGGTTCTGGTTAGAAAATTGGATGTGCAAATAGAAGCGTCCCCAGTGGACATATCGAAGCTTGGCTCTCATCCGGTACTAAAGCAGACTCGTCTTTTCATTAGTGAATTGGAACAGGAAAATCCATCATTATATCAATTAATGGATCAGCTGATGTATCAATATTTTTATGTGCGTTATCCCGTTATGCCAACAAATGATAATGTTCAGAGCATTGCACGTGCATTGACTAAGATAGGTGAGGAATATTTGGATATACATACGCATGAGACTGCAGAAGAGGATCAACAAGTAGCAAAATATATAGAAGAAATTAAAATGTGCGGAGCCTTATACGCGGCTATTATAGAGGCGTAGGACCAGGTCCGCTGTAATGCTTGAAAGGTTCATCATTTATGTTATAATGAGATGGTTGCAAATTTGATTATCATATAATGCTATGTAATTGTAAAAGGAAAAATGAAATGGAAATAATAGATTTTTGGAGGGTGTTTTATGACAGCAAAATGGGAAAAACAAGAAGGCAACCAAGGGGTACTCACGATAGAGGTCGATGCAGAAGAATTTGACCGTGCCCTTGACCAAGCATTCAAAAAAGTTGTCAAAGATGTTCAGGTTCCGGGATTCCGTAAAGGAAAAGTCCCTCGTAAACTTTTTGAAAAACGCTTCGGAGTAGAATCGCTGTACCAGGATGCAGTTGACATCGTGCTGCCGGATGCTTATGTCAAAGCTGTCGAAGAAGCAGGGATTGAACCAATTGAGCAGCCGGAAGTCGACATCGAAGAAATCGAACAAGGAAAAGGTGTAACTTTCAAAGCAACGGTTAATGTGAAGCCAGAGGTCACGCTTGGTGACTATAAAGGACTGGAAGTAGAAGAGCAATCGGTGGAAGTCACTGATGAGGATGTGGAACATGAGATTGAACATCAGCGGGAACACCATGCAGAACTGATTGTCAAAGAAGAAGGTACTGTTGAACAAGGTGACACGGTAGTTATGGACTTTGAAGGATTCGTTGACGGGGAAGCATTTGAAGGTGGCAAAGCGGAAGACTTTTCGCTCGAAATTGGCTCTGGCCAATTCATTCCAGGCTTTGAAGAACAATTAGTCGGCAAAGCTTCCGGAGAAGAAGCTGAGATTGAGATCACGTTCCCAGAAGACTATCATGCAGAGCATTTGGCCGGCAAAGAAGCTGTTTTTGAAGTGAAAATCCACGACATAAAAACGAAAGAACTGCCGGAATTGGATGACGAGTTCGCAAAAGATGTCGATGAGGAAGTGGAAACACTTCAGGAATTGAAAGAGAAGAAGAAAGAGGAACTCCAGAAACAGCGTGAGCAAGATGCTGAAAATCAAAAACAGGAAACTTTGATTGAAAAAGCATCAGAAAATGCGGAAGTCGATATTCCGGATGCAATGGTTGAAAGCGAACTTGACCGTATGCTGCAGGAGTTCGAACAGCAGCTGCAAATGCAGGGCATGACGCTGGATATGTATTATCAGTTCTCTGGTCAGGACAAGGACGCATTAAAGGAACAAATGCGTGAAGACGCGAAAAAACGCGTGAAAACAAACCTGACCCTGGAAGCTATTTACCATACTGAAAACCTGGAAGTAACCGATGAAGATGTGGATGAAGAATTGAACAATATGGCATCCATGTACGGCACAGATGCTGATCAGCTTAAACAAATGCTTGGCGGTAACACGGATGCATTGAAAGAAGAGCTGAAAACACGAAAAGCAATTGAATTTCTGAAAGAAAACAGCAAGGCCGTTTAATCAATAAGCTGTTTTTCTAAAAGACTGTTTGAAACCCTGATTAACAATTTCTATAAAATGCGACGTAACTGCTACGTTGATTTCCACTCCGGGCAGTCGCTTTCCGCGGGCACGGCTTCAGCCTCCTCGCGGAAAACCGCCGCTGTGGGGTCTTCAGACACGTGCTGTTCCCGCAGGAGTCGACTGCCCGCCGTTCCAATCACCATCATAATAGAATTAACAGTGATTGGAAGTTGAATAGCTTCAAACCACGGAGGAAATACACGAAGACTCCAGCGGGAAAGCGAAGACGCTGAGACCCCACAGTGAGCGCACTTTGCGAGCGAGAAGGCTCAGCGCGAGCCCGCGGAAAGCGTAGTGTATTTCCGTAGCGGTGTCATAGCACACAAATTGTTCACTGTGTCGCAGTTTATATCAAATGTAATGGAAAAACACCAAGGTTTATGAAATGAGCCATTCAGTATGAATTCAGCAGCAGTGACTGCATTATTGTAAAAGGAACATTTTCGGTATCCGCAGCCATTAACAATGCAATTGAAAAACGAACCATAAAACAAGGTGCGATCATCATTCGCACCTTGTTTTACACTTTCATAAGCAAATGTCACAAGTCCGCCCAAGCCTTCATTCATTAAACAGCTGATCTGCAAATGGAGCCGTCCTTGTCAGCGTAGCGATTGGAAGCTTTAGGTAAGATGAAAGATATGTTAATTTCCTATTTATTGTTATGTATCTTGTCCAATCGTCATAAACTGGTGAAAGAAGACCCGAACGTTCCGGTAGCCATTGTGATACTGTCAGATGAGGCGCAGGTTTGGCAGGCCTTCTTTTGCAGGTATGAAGGTATTTATTCTTTCTCTCTGCAAAAATGCAGCGAAAGCCTTGCGATAAGCTGAGTTTTCTAAAATGAGTCACATCAGGTCAGTCAGAAAAAGAGTTATTGTTTTGTTTTCTCCACCTGATTTGATATGATGACGATAAGTTAAAAATGAACAGAAACAGCTTAAAAAGCAGATTTAAACTTTTAGGAGTGAAATGTAATGTTTAAATTCAATGAGGAAAAGGGACAATTGAAATGCTCGTTCTGCGGCAAAAGTCAGGATCAGGTCCGCAAACTAGTGGCTGGACCAGGCGTTTATATATGTGATGAATGTATTGAACTTTGTACGGAGATCGTGGAGGAAGAGCTTGGCACGGAAGAAGAAACGGAATTTAAAGAGCTTCCGAAGCCACAAGAAATTAATGAGATTCTAAATGACTATGTTATAGGACAGGGGACCGCAAAGAAAAACTTATCTGTAGCGGTTTATAACCATTATAAGCGTATCAACACACCGAAAAATAATGCAGATGATGTGGAACTGGCCAAGAGTAATATTGCCATGCTCGGACCAACAGGCTCAGGTAAGACATTGCTCGCCCAGACGCTCGCGAGAATCCTGAATGTTCCATTTGCAATGGCAGATGCAACATCATTAACCGAAGCCGGTTATGTTGGAGAAGATGTGGAAAATATTCTGCTGAAGCTGATTCAGTCTGCTGACTACGATGTGGAAAAAGCTGAAAAAGGCATCATTTACATTGACGAAATTGATAAGGTTGCCCGTAAATCAGAGAACCCTTCCATAACCCGTGATGTATCGGGCGAAGGTGTGCAACAGGCACTTTTGAAAATTTTGGAAGGCACGGTTGCAAGCGTGCCTCCCCAAGGAGGGCGGAAACATCCGCATCAGGAATTTATTCAAATTGATACAACGAACGTATTGTTCATTGTCGGCGGAGCATTCGACGGCATTGATCAGATCGTGAAACGCCGTCTTGGCAAAAAAGTAATCGGATTTGGTTCCGATGATAAACAAGAGGATCTGGATCAAAGTGAACTCCTTCAAAAGGTGCTTCCGGAAGATCTTCTCCGCTATGGACTGATTCCGGAATTCATTGGAAGAATACCTGTCGTTGGCAGCTTGACACCACTTGATGAGGATGCCTTGGTTGAAATTCTGACGAAACCAAAGAACGCATTGGTAAAACAATATGAGAAACTATTTGAAATCGATGGTGTAGAACTTGAATTTGAAGAGGATGCACTCCGGGCAATCGCCAATAAAGCAATTGAACGCAAAACAGGTGCGCGCGGGCTGCGGTCCATTATTGAAAGTATCATGCTGGATGTGATGTTTGAGCTTCCTTCCCGTGAAGATATTGAGAAGTGCATCATTACAAAAGAGACCGTCCAGAATGAGAATGGCAGACCGAAACTGGTGTTCAATGACGGTACAGTACAGGATGAGAACGAAAAAATTCCTAAAGAGAGTGCGTAACCAATTGGATTGAAATTTAGTGTTCCGGGACTGACATTACGTTTGACTCCTTTATTCACCATGTTGAAAGGAGCTATCCAAATGCTGATGTCAGTCTCTTTGTTTGTTTATTAGGATTACGTGAGTAGTTTTTTTCTGTAAGGCAATACTAATTGACGCAGCTTGTTATTATTTACAAACAGGAATTTTTTCTATAAACTTTTAGGGACCTGCTGCATAGAAATTCCAGTAACAATGGAGGTACATACAATATGACGACAGAATCAACCCAATTCCCCCTCCTGCCATTGCGCGGGTTACTCGTATTTCCGTCGATGGTTTTGCATCTGGATGTTGGCCGTGATAAATCCGTAGCGGCCCTGGAAAAAGCAATGATGGGTGATCAAACTATCTTTTTGGCTTCACAGAAACAAGTGAGCCTGGAAACGCCCGAGCCTAAAGATATATATAGAGTCGGGACCGTGGCTAACGTTAAGCAGATGCTGAAACTCCCAAATGGAACGTTTCGCGTATTGGTAGAAGGACTGCACCGTGGGGAAATTACCCGATTTATCGATGAAAATGAGAGTGATGAGTTTGCAGTTGAAATTAAGCAGCTAGAAGAGGAACATGCTGAAAAGAATGAAGAAGAAGCACTGATGCGTTCGTTGCTTAAGCAATTTGAACAGTACATAAAAGTCTCTAATAAAATCAAGCAAGAGACGCTGTCAACGGTGTCTGATATTGAGGAACCAAGCAGGCTGGCAGATATTGTTGCATCCCACTTGTCCCTTAAAGTAAAGGAAAAACAGGAATTATTGGAAATTGCCAATGTCAAGGACCGGCTGCAGCATTTGATTCATTTGATTTCAAATGAGAAAAAAGTAATGGATCTCGAAAAGAAAATCGGTCAGCGCGTGAAAAACTCGATGGAAAAAACCCAAAAAGAGTACTATTTGCGGGAACAATTAAAGGCCATTCAGAAAGAGTTGGGCGAAAAAGATGGAAAATCGAGTGAAGCGCAACAACTTCGCCAGCAGGTCCAAGCTTCAACCATGCCAGAGCAAGTTGCTGAAACGGCTAAAAAGGAACTCGACCGGTTCGAAAAAGTGCCGCAAAGTTCTGCCGAGAGTTCCGTTATTAGAAATTATATTGAATGGTTAGTTGCATTACCGTGGACAGAAGAAACCCAGGACCAGATAGAGATGGACAAAGCGGAAAACATTTTGGAAGAAGATCACTATGGCCTTGAAAAGGTGAAAGAACGGATCTTGGAATATTTGGCTGTTCAAAAGTTGACAGAATCAATTAAGGGACCTATTCTCTGCCTTGTAGGACCGCCAGGGGTTGGGAAAACATCGCTGGCCAAGTCTATTGCCAGAGCAATTAACCGGAATTTTGTCCGAATTTCGCTTGGCGGGGTTCGGGATGAAGCAGAGATCCGAGGCCATCGCCGGACATACATTGGCGCAATGCCTGGCAGAATTATACAGGGAATGAAAAAAGCAAAAACTAATAACCCTGTGTTCCTGCTGGATGAGATTGATAAAATGGCCAGCGACTTTCGCGGTGATCCGTCGTCCGCAATGCTGGAAGTGCTGGATCCTGAACAAAACAGTAACTTCAGTGACCATTTTATTGAAGAAACTTATGACCTCTCCAATGTGCTGTTCATTGCTACGGCCAACTATGTGAATAATATTCCCGGGCCGCTATTGGACCGCATGGAGCTTTTGTCGATTGCGGGATATACAGAAGTGGAAAAGATGCATATCGCCAAAGAACACCTGCTTTCGAAACAGCTACAGGAAAACGGCTTAAAGAAGTCTGATTTGCAAATTCGAGAAGAAGCGCTGATGAAGTTAATCCGCACCTATACCCGGGAAGCTGGTGTCCGCAATTTGGAACGACAGCTTGCCACACTATGCCGGAAAGCAGCCAAAACCATTATCTCTGGGGAGAAAAAACGGGTTATTGTAACCGAAAAAAGCCTTGAAGAAATGCTAGGAAAACCGCTCTACAGGTATGGCCGAATGGAAGAAGAAAATCAGGTCGGTACTGCTACAGGGCTGGCATATACGGCTGCCGGCGGGGATACATTGTCCATTGAGGTTTCCCAATATCCAGGAAAAGGGAAATTAACGCTTACCGGGAAATTAGGAGACGTCATGCAGGAGTCTGCACAGGCAGCATTCAGTTATATTCGGTCACGTGCAGAGGAATTACAAATCGATCCGGAATTTCATGAGAAATATGATATCCATATCCATGTCCCAGAAGGTGCTACACCGAAGGACGGCCCATCTGCAGGTATAACAATGGCAACGGCACTTATTTCCGCATTGACCGGCAGAGCAGTCAAAAAAGAAGTTGGCATGACCGGTGAGATTACCTTGCGCGGACGTGTGCTTCCAATCGGCGGACTGAAGGAAAAATCACTCAGTGCACATCGAGCCGGGATCACGACCATTATTATGCCGGAAGAGAATGAGAAAGATATCGAAGACATACCAGAGAGTGTACGAAGCGGCTTGACGTTCATTAAGGTGAATCATTTGGACCAGGTGCTCAAACATGCACTAACGGAGGAGAAACATGAAAGTAACGGAAGCTGAGCTAGTCATAAGTGCTGTCAGTCAAAAACAATACCCGAACGACCGTCTTCCTGAAATAGCACTTGCTGGCCGGTCAAATGTTGGAAAGTCATCCTTTATTAATAAGCTTATCCAGCGAAAAAGTCTGGCCAGAACATCGTCGAAACCAGGAAAGACACAGACGCTGAATTTTTATAAAATAAATGGTAAGTATTATTTTGTTGATGTCCCGGGATACGGCTATGCCAAAGTATCCAAAAAGGAACGGGAAAAGTGGGGCGTCATGATGGAAGAGTATTTTGATACACGTACGACACTGAAAGCTTGTGTTTTGATTACGGATTTACGTCATGAACCGACAAAAGACGATGTTCAGATGTACAATTTTCTAAAGTACTATGAGCTGCCAGTCATCGTTATTGCGACAAAATTGGATAAAGTGGCAAAAGGAAAACGGCCAATCCATTTGAAACAAACCACCCAGACACTGCAAGTCGAATCGGACGATATCGTCGTCCCTTTTTCCGCTGAAACCGGAGAAGGAAAAGAAGATGCATGGCGGTTTATCAGGCAGTACATTAATTAAATATGAAGGCTTTTTTCTAAAAGGTTCTCATTATCGTTCGCTGTGGGGTCTTCAGACTGTTCGACGCACATGACGTGCTAGTGCAGGCGTTGCAACAGGACGTCGTGGTTTTAGCCTGCCTTTCCCGCTGGAGTCTCGCATTTTTCCGCAGCTTAGTATGGTGTTCTTTCCCAGTGAGAGAAACCCCTCTAACACGGATTCCATTGATCTCAACATCCAATATGCAGAACTTCAGTGCCAGCCGGAGCGTCTCTGAGCACTTAACGGTAATCAGAACAGCACTAATGAAATTTTCAGTCGAAGTTTATATCAACTGCGCTGGAGAAACAACAAAGTTTACGAAAAGGCCCATATTAAAAAAAGCTCTCCCGTGGGAGGGCTTTTTTTGATGTGGGTGAATGTGACAGGTAAGAATTATTGTTTTCTTCTCAGCAGCCAGATACCGACGCCAATCAGGATAAGAGGCCAATAATTTTCGATCATTGCTGATAGGTCATGGATCCATTCGATCTGATCACGCAATTGGGCAGAGAAGATAAGGACAACGGAAGCACTACTTAATAACATGCCTGGAAAGAGCCCCTTTTTCGTCCTTACTGCCCGAATAATAAGAGCGGCACCGACGATAAAGGGGTATATGCCCCAATGATCAATCCAGAACGAATAATGGAGAAGACCATAAAAGTGGATTCCCAGCCCAAAAATGAAGCCCCCCGTAAACAAATGGTCATAATCCTTTGTCACATAACTATGTATAAGAAGAGCAAATCCAATAATAATAATAAGAACAGTCCACGAATAAAAGGAAGATAAAACAGGAATATCCAATTCCCTCAGTAAGAAATAAACACCGACACCAATTAATATATAACCGATAAAGGAATGACGTTTTCTGATAAATATGCACCTTCTCTTTTAATTAATAATGAAACTCAATTGGTTGCGTATAGTCTAAAGCGTATGATAGAGTACATACGGATTTAATGCAATGGGTGCATACAGAATGCCTGGTTTCAAATTCTGTTCACAATTTAATGCCGACATGGTGGCTATCCATGTTATAATGAAAGTAATTGACGTTTAAGAGGTTGTTCAAAAAGTCCGGTGGAAATGACGCTTCGAATTTCTTCGTTGGCTTGCTTTTCCTGCGTGCGATGCGGATTCAAAGGAGCATTCCTTATGCTCATGTATTAATTAGCATACACTCCGCTACTCAAAGCTGCGCCGCCTTGAAATTCTCGGTTCTTTTTATCCTCCTTTTTGAACACGTATTTAAAGAACGTGGGGGTAATTACTGTGCATATACTTAAAGTGGGATTCAATTATAAGTCAGCCCCTTTGGAATTCAGGGAAAGGTTCACTGTTTCCGAAGACAGCGCTGATCAGGCTATGCTTGCTCTAAAAAAACAGAAGAGCATCCTCGAAAACGTAATTGTATCCACCTGCAACCGTACAGAGGTTTATGCTGTCGTTGATCAGGTACACACGGGACGGCACTATATTAAACAATTTCTTGCTGACTGGTTTGAGGTGGATAAGGAAGAGTTTTCGCCGTATTTGCAGATCAGTGAAGGCGATGGTGCCGTTGAACACCTGCTGCGGGTATCAGCCGGCCTTGATTCCATGATCTTGGGAGAAACGCAAATACTTGGCCAGGTGAAACACGCGTTTATGACAGCGCAGGAAAATGAAACAACAGGTACCATTTTTAATGAGTTGTTCAAACAGGCCATTACATTTTCTAAAAAAGCACACAAAGAAACGGCGATTGGGGAGAATGCTGTTTCGGTCAGTTACGCTGCCGTTCAGCTGGCCGGTAAAATTTTCGGGAATTTACAGGATAAGGAAGTGCTTATTCTTGGTGCCGGAAAAATGGGGGAACTGGCAGCCAAAAACATGGCAGGTTCTGGTGCCTCGAATATCACCGTGATGAACCGCACATTTGAAAAAGCGCAAGAAATGGCTGAAAAATTTCAGGCCGAAGCAGTGCCAATCAGCCAGCTGCACGATCAGTTACAGTCGGCGGATATTCTGCTCAGCTCAACCGGTGCTGATTCTGTTGTACTGACAAGAGAAGAAATTGAATCCATTCAGAAAAAACGTAAGGGAAGACCACTTTTCTTGGTCGATATCGCTGTTCCAAGGGATTTGGATTCTGCTATTGGCGATTTGGAGAATGTATTCCTGTATGATATTGATGACTTGCAGCATATCGTTGATGAAAATCTTGCTTCCCGAAAAGCAGCAGCAGAAAAGATTGAAATAATGCTTGAAGCAGAAATCGTTGCTTTTGATGATTGGGTACAGACGCTCGGGGTTGTGCCAGTGATCTCTGCATTGCGTCAGAAAGCACTCTCGATACAGTCGGAAACGATGAACAGCATTGAGCGGAAAATGCCCGATCTAACAGCACGCGAAAGAAAGGTGCTGAATAAACACACGAAAAGTATTGTCAATCAGCTTTTGAAAGAGCCCATCACACAAGCCAAAGAACTGGCGGCAAGTGAACAAAAAGAAGAAGCACTTGAAATGTTCGTAAATATTTTTGGGATTGAAGATGATGTCCGGGAAGGATTGAATAAACAGACAAAAAAGAATAATGAAACAGGGAAAACAGATGAAAAGTTATCCTTTCCTTTTGTGAAAAATGTATCCACTCGGTAAGATGAAAGGATTTCCACTATGGATGAAGCAAAATGGTTTTATGAAATTATTCTTATTACGTATGGGCTAAGCCTGGTGGGGTATTTCCTTGATTTCATACAGCATAACCGGAAGGCAAATAGGATAGCCTTCTGGTTACTTTGTATGGTTTGGTTGTTACAAACCGCTTTTTTGTTGAGGCAAGTGGTTATAGCGAATAGCTTCCCGGTCCTGACATTGTACGATGGATTGTCTTTCTACGCATGGGTACTCATTTCCTTTTCGCTTGTCCTCAGTAAATTGTTCCGGATTCAGTTCATCTTGTTTTTTACAAATTTATTGGGATTTTTTATTCTTTTACTCTATATTTCTGCCAGGGCTAAGGAACAGATGCAGGTGCAGGGTGTAGAGCTTGTCCATGAAATATTAATTGCTCATATATCCCTGGCCTTTGTTTCGTATGGCTTTTTCACTGTTTCCTTCCTATTCTCCCTTATGTATCTGGTTCAATATAAGTTCTTAAAGGAAAAAAGAGGATTCCAGTGGGTATGGAGATTGGGTGATTTAAAGCAGCTGGACGCTTTTTCCTTCAAAGCGGTTACCCTGGGCGTGCCGCTTTTGACCATTGCGATTGTTCTTGGAGTGGTTTGGGCATATATGGCAGACGCTGAGTTCTACTGGGTTGACCTGAAAACGATTGGTTCGATAGTTGTATTGTTCGTCTATGTTATTTATCTGCTGCTCCGTTTAGGAAAGGGTTATCTTGGAAAAGCTATCTCGATTTATAACTCGGCAGCATTTCTATTTCTATTGATTAATTTCTTTCTTTTTAGCATACTGTCCAATTTTCATTTACAATAGTACAAGGAGGGTTCCCGCATGCGCAAAATTGTTGTTGGATCCAGAAAAAGCAACCTCGCTTTGACGCAGACAGACTGGGTGATTGATCATTTAAGAAAAGCTGGTATAACCAACGAGTTTGAAGTGAAGAAAATCGTTACAAAAGGGGATCAGATTCTTAATGTGACGTTGTCAAAAGTTGGTGGCAAAGCGTTATTCGTTAAAGAAATTGAAAAAGCAATGTATGATAAAGAAATTGATTTCGCGGTACATAGCATGAAAGACATGCCTTCGGAAATGCCGGATGGTCTGTCAATTACGACCATTCCTGTCAGGGAAGATCATCGGGATGCTTATATCGCGAAAAATGACATACCGCTTAAGGATTTACCGGCAGGTGCCATTGTCGGAACAAGCAGCCTGAGGCGCAAGTCGCAGATCCTGGCAGCACGTCCGGATCTTGAGATTAAATGGATCCGCGGAAATATTGAGTCACGTATCCGAAAATTAAATGAAGAGGATTATGACGCGATTATTTTGGCGGTATCCGGCCTGAAACGTGTCGGCTTAAGTGAAGAGCTTATTACCGAGTACCTGGAACCGGATGTTTGCGTGCCGGCCGTCGGACAGGGAGCATTGGCCATCGAGTGCCGTGAAGATGATGAAGAACTGCACGCATTGTTAAATCAGATAAACGATGCCAATACGGAAAAAACAGTGACTGCCGAAAGAACCTTTCTCTATCTCCTTGAGGGAAGCTGCTCGGTGCCAATTGGTGGTTATGCACGCTTGGACGGTGGTGACATTATTTTGACCGCCTTTGTTGGCACGCCTGATGGCAAAACGGTGCTGAAGGAAACGGTTAGAGGAACCGAACCAAAGGCAGTTGGAAAAGAGGCCGCCGAAAAGCTGATCAACCGGGGCGCGAAGGAAATTGTTGAAAAAGTGAAAGAGGAGCTTGACAGCTGATGTCCGCCTGGCTCCATGGCAAGAGAATTCTGATTACCCGCGAAAAAAAACAGGCGAAATTATTTTCGAATAAGGTGCTGGAGATCGGCGGTATTCCTGTTGAAGTGCCATTGTTAAAAATTACGTGCAAAGCCGGTCAGGATGAAATAAGGACTCTTCAGGGGAATGAGCATTTTAGCTGGCTATTTTTTACTAGTGTCAATGGCGTCCATTGTTTTTTCCAACTACTGGACTACTATGGTATAGATAAGAAGGTTTTGGTAAGGAGCAAGTTTGCGGCTGTTGGGCATAAGACGGCCGGAGCATTAGAAAAATACGGTTTTCAGACAGATTTCATTCCATCTGTTTATAGCGCGGAAACGATGACGAACGAATTCAGCTTATCAAATGTATATACGGATGGTCCGATTCTGCTCATCAGGGGGAATCGATCGCGTAATGTTCTTCCTGACTGGTTCAGGGAAAAGGGAATCCAGTTTACGCAATTGGAAGTGTACGAAACGGGCCGCAACGTTTCTGTGAAAGATGAATTGAATCACCAGTTGCAGCAGAATAATCTTGATATCATAACTTTTACAAGCCCGTCATCAGTGGAAGCATTCATGGATATGAAGGAAACAAACATAACTGCGGATGTACTGATTGCCTGCATCGGGACAACGACAGGGGAGCGGGCACAGGATTTCGGTCTGCGCAATCTTTTGATACCGGATGAATTTACGATAGATGGGATGCTTGAAAAAATAGGTAGTTATATCGAACAGAAAGGGTAGGATGATCATGGCAGAGACTTGGCAATTTAAGCGGCACCGCCGTTTGCGCTCATCAACAGCAATGCGCTCGCTTGTCCGCGAAAACAATCTGACAATGGATGACTTCATTTATCCACTTTTTATCATGGAAGGGGAAGGTATTAAAAATGAAGTGCCATCCATGCCGGGAGTTTACCAGATATCACTGGATTACCTGAAAGAAGAGGCAGAAGAACTGCTTTCACTTGGGATTCGAGCCGTCATGCTGTTTGGAGTTCCCGGTGATAAAGATGAACAGGGATCCGGTGCCTTTGCAGATAGCGGAATTGTGCAGCAGGCGACACGTCTTATCAAAAAAGAAGCACCCGAATTGCTTGTTGTCGCCGATACGTGTCTATGCGAATATACATCACATGGCCACTGTGGTGTCATTCATAATCACGATGTGGATAACGATGAGTCACTGAAACTGTTAGCCAAAACGGCTGTGTCCCAGGCTGAAGCCGGCGCGGATATTATTGCTCCTTCCAATATGATGGATGGTTTCGTAGCAGTTATTCGTCAGGCGTTGGATGAAGCTGGGTACAAGAACATTCCAATTATGTCATATGCAGTGAAATATGCATCTGCCTATTATGGCCCGTTCCGTGATGCGGCAGACAGCACACCACAATTTGGTGACCGCAAGACGTATCAGATGGATCCGGCAAATCGTCGGGAAGCACTAAGGGAAGCGGCCACAGACGTGGAAGAAGGTGCAGACTTCCTGATTGTCAAACCAGCTATGTCATTTTTGGATATCGTCCGGGATGTGCGCAACAATCATAATACGCCAGTTGTCGCATACAACGTGAGTGGAGAATATTCAATGGTGAAAGCAGCTGCATTGAACGGCTGGGTTGATGAGAAAGAACTGGTGCTGGAAAAACTGACTGCCATGAAACGGGCAGGAGCGGATCTGATTATTTCCTATTTCGCCAAAGATGTTGCAAAATGGCTATAAATCGTAACGAGAGAATACATTCTTTGGAAAGCCTGTTAAGCTGATTTCAAAATTTTTATTGGAGTGATATGCTGTGGGAAACTTTGATAAGTCGAAAAATGCATATGAAAAAGCCGTCGACCTTATGCCTGGCGGTGTGAATTCACCAGTTCGTGCGTTTAAATCAGTCGGTTTATCACCGATTTTTATGGAAAGTGGAAAAGGGTCCAAAATTACGGATATTGACGGCAACACGTATATTGATTATGTATTGAGCTGGGGGCCTTTAATTTTAGGACATGCCGATGATCGCGTCGTTTCCAAGCTAAAAGAAGCCACGGAGCGGGGAACAAGTTTTGGCACTTCCACTGTACAGGAAAATAAGCTTGCCCAGCTTGTCATCGACCGTGTACCATCTATCGAAATGGTCCGCATGGTCAACTCCGGAACGGAAGCAACGATGAGTGCATTGCGTGTTGCACGCGGGTATACCGGACGGAACAAAATCCTGAAGTTTGAGGGCAATTACCATGGTCATGGTGACTCTCTACTCATTAAGGCCGGATCCGGTGTTGCCACACTTGGCCTTCCTGACAGCCCTGGTGTTCCATCATCCATTGCAGAAAACACAATCACCGTTCCATATAATGATATGGAGAGTGTGCGCTATGCATTTTCAGAGTATGGGGATGACATTGCGGCCGTAATTGCTGAACCGGTATCCGGGAATATGGGTGTTGTTCCGCCATCAGAGGACTTTCTGCCGGAACTTAGGAAAATAACCAATGATTCTGGATCCCTTCTGATTTTTGATGAGGTAATGACCGGATTCCGTGTTGGTTATAACTGTGCACAGGGCTATTTTGGTGTAACGCCTGACATGACATGTCTCGGAAAAGTGATTGGGGGCGGATTGCCAGTCGGTGCATATGGTGGTAAACGGGAGATAATGGAAAATATTGCTCCAACCGGTTCCATTTACCAGGCTGGAACATTATCAGGGAACCCGCTGGCTATGACCGCTGGATATGAAACAATGAAGGCCCTGGACGAATCATCCTATGAAGACATAAACCGAAAAGTGGATAAATTAGTGGAAGGGTATAAACGGGCTTCTATTGATTTTGATATTCCGCTTCAAATTAACCGTGCAGGGTCAATGGTTGGTTTCTTCTTCACAAACGAGCCTGTTTTCAACTTTGAAACAGCTCAGAATGCGAATGTTGACTACTTTGCCCAGTATTACCGTGCTATGATTGAAGAAGGCATCTTCTTGCCGCCATCCCAGTTCGAAGGTGTGTTCATGTCAACCGCTCATACGGATGAAGACATTGACAAGACCATTCAGGCAGTACGCACTGCTTTCTCTAAAATTGAAAAATAATGAATGTCAAATTCTACTTCTAAAAAGCTGTTCCGGGCAATCTGGAATGGCTTTTTTTATACATATTTTGAAAAACAAGGACTGTCTTCGCAAACTTTGTTTTTCCAGTGCAGTTGATATAAAATGCGACATAACTTTGTATGAGTGTTAAACCGCCACTGCGGAAATACACTACGCTTTCCGTGGGCGGCTGATGAGCCTCCTCATGCTCGTCACGTTGCAAGCTTACTCGGCGAAGCATACGCTCCTCGCAGGTCGCAGATTACTCGGGGAAGCCTTGCTTTGTGCTTGCGCATTGCGGGGTCTCATCTAGGCCTCTGCTCCCACAGGAGTCTCCGTGTATTTCCTCCGCTGATGTTGTACTTGTAATCTTATTATATTTACTTGATGCTTAATTATATCTCTATTTTGATGGTTGATTGGAGTGGAGGCCAGTCGACTCCTGCGGGAAAAGCAACAGTTGAAAACCCCGCAGGACCAGGAAAGCTGCGGCAGCGTTACATCGCACGAAGAAAAAGTGTTTTCCTTTTTCGAGGAAGCGATTTTCTTCCGAGGAGACTGAAACGTTGCCCGCGGAAAGCGACTGGCTGGAACGGAAATCAACAAGCACTTACGTCGCAGTTTAAACAAATTGTTAAGTAGAGATTCATTCTCTAGAGTGGCGCAAAAGCAACAGTCTTTTAGGTTTAGAAAACAGCCAAATCGAAAAACAAACGTTTCGCCCATGCAGGCATATACGCAAAAGTTACGTCATATAGTTGAAATGAGACATATAAGCATATGGAATATATGTTGAAGGGAGGAAGACAGTTGGAAAACGATCGGAACGTTTTTCGCTTTGAATTAAACGAATCCCTTTTTTTTGAAAGGGGACAGGAAGTTGGCGAAATGTTGGGGGTCTCATTGGATCCGGAAATTTCCATACAATCGTTCCATGACTATATTTCCATCAGGGGAGTCATCGAGCTCCACGGCACGTATCAAAAAGAAACAACTGCTGTCGATGAGGCAGAAAGCACAGCGGATTTTGAAGACTACCATTCAAGAAGATACGTAGAAAAGGTGGAGAATATTGATGATGGCCAGGCCGAATTTGCACATCGCTTTCCAGTGGAAATTTCTGTGCCGGCAAACCGTGTGACTGATATGGATGATGTAACGGTAGGTATTGAATCGTTAGACTATGAAATACCGGATCAAAACCAGCTGAAATTGGATGCTGTCATTGAAATTCAAGGGATTACCGATGAGATCGAAAAAACGGATGACACGGAAATGGAAGCGGAACAAGCCCCTCTTCCAAGAAATGAAGAGACGTTTGATTTTGACATCAAAATGAAAAAAGATGACGAGGAATCCGAGGAGACCGGCTATCCGGAAACCGCCCCAGTATTGTCTGAGGGGCCGAAATTAGAGAGCAGCCAGCAGGAACCAACTCTGGAAACCGTTGAGGAAACACAGGAGCCAGAAGCTGACAAAGCAGCTGAGAAAGATCGATGGAAAGGGAAAAAAACGCAAACACTTGCCGAATTTTTTGGGACGGAGGAAAAGAAAGAGCAGGAAGCTGACATGGCGGGGACAGCCGAACAGGAATATGTGGAAGAGAGTTACGATGAATCCCCGTCATTGGCAACATACCCGGATTCGGACTATTTGATTGAAAATGATGAGAGCTCATCAGGGCCTGAAGATGTTCGCTATCTTGCGGATATGTTCAGGAGTGATGAAGAAGAACAATATGCAAAAATGCGGTTATGCATTGTTCAGGAAACGGATACGGTAGAATCGATTGCGGAGCGTTACGATATAACCGCACTGCAGCTTTTGAAGCAGAACCGTCTGGAGGATGAAAGCCTTCAGGAAGGCCAATTATTGTATATACCGCAGAAGAAAGAATCATAGAAGGGCACCCCTTGCTTCGTCAGTAAGGGGTACTGCTGTTTCAGGAGATTAAAAAATGAAGAAACCCCACTTGGAATTCGAATAAATACATCGGAGTTATCTGATTGGCAGGGTGGTGAAAATACAGAATGAAAATGATAGAGAAAGCAGTTCGTAAGTATGGTTTCTTCCCATATTATACAGAGCAAATATCGAGCCATCTATTTAGGGTCAGTGACGGACGGCATGATTACGCATTGAAAAAAAGCAGGCTCACGGAAGAAACGGTCCATTTGTGGGAACATGTTTATCATCAGGCCCATGCACTTCAACTGAAGAATATATTGCCAGTTTATTTGACGGTAGATTCCAAGCTGTACGCATGGGTGGATGGCATATATTATTATATGACCCCATGGAAGAAAAGTAACAGCCCCAATAATCAGGAAGAAGTCAGGGACGTCTTTCGCACAATTGGGGAAGTTCATGCAAAAACGAAACAGACACAATCCATTGATGCTCATTCAGTCCATAACCGTTTTAGTGATTACCGCAGTCAGTGCCGGAACTTTCAGGATACATTACTTGACTTCGTGAAACAATTCGAACAAAACCGGTTCATGTCTCCGTTTGAGTTGCAGGTTTGTACGCATTATCATGTGCTGGTCAATGTAATCACAGAACTGGATGCGCAGGTTGCCCATTTTATAGATGCCTGGGAAGAGAACAGTGCCTGGAGTTATTGCCTATGTCATGGAAATCTTAATGTAGAACATATCCTCTCCCACCATCAACCCCATATCATTAATTGGGAAAAAGCGAGCTATGATAATCCAATTATTGACTTGACAGCATTCCTGAAAAATCAAGTCCGATACTATGACCAGTCACCCGAGGATATGGCTGAGTTGTTTCCTTCTTATAGTCATAGAAACCCGCTGGATGAAAAAGAATGGCATTTGCTGCTCATCCATTTGTTGGACCCCGGCCATTACATACAGCTTATCGAGGGGTATATTTCTGCACAATCCGGGCACTCGATGATCGCTCAGCAGAAAATGCTGCAGCATGCTTTCCGTCAGCTGCAGCTCGGACTGGACTGGTCGCTCCGTTTGAAAAGTGACATTGCACCTGATTCTGAAACCCACGCAGAATCTTAAATCCATTCCAAATAAAAAGCGATGAACAATCCCGCCAAAGCCCCCAGCAGAAAAACATCCAGCGATGACGGGAACAATAACGTACGGATTAATTGAAAAACGAATATCGGCAGCGTCACTTTTTCAATCACAATGATGCAATTTCTCGCCCATGGTGGCAGCCGATAGCGATAAAAACGTGCCATATGTCGTTCACCTCTTCCATTTTGTATTATTGTATGTATAAACGAATGCCTTTTGTGCAATGCATATCATAATAGTTGATTTCACAGTCGACAAACGATAAAATATAGAATAATAATAAACACACTAAGAAAATGCAAGGATAGGGAGCAGTATGAAATGATTGCCCTGAAGAGAGGGAATGCTGGTGGGAATTTCCCGGGAATAATTATTTCGGAAGTCGCCCTTGAGCAGCTTCTCTGAATAAAGTAGGAGAACGCCGGTTTTTTTACCGTTACCATACAATGAGTGCATAAGCAGCAGTTGCTTATGAACAAAGGTGGAACCACGGAATCAGATCCTTTTCGTCCTTTTTGACAGGGCGGAGAGGATTTTTTATTCTGGAAAAAGTTAATGGAGGAGGCGTTTATAATGGAGGATGCGAATAAGATTAATATGTCATCAAAGTATGATCCGCGTGAAGTTGAAAAAGACCGTTACCGATTTTGGGTGGATGGGGGATTTTTTGAAGCGGATGGTGATCAGGAAAAAGAACCGTTTACGATCGTGATCCCGCCACCGAATGTAACCGGGAAGCTGCATCTTGGACATGCGTGGGATACCACCATGCAGGATACACTCGCACGGATGAAGCGGATGCAGGGGTATGATGTATTGTGGCTGCCGGGAATGGACCATGCGGGCATTGCCACACAAGCAAAGGTTGAAGCCAAACTGAAAGAACAGGATCAGAACCGCTATGACCTCGGCCGGGAGAAATTCCTGGAGGTTGCCTGGGACTGGAAAGAAGAATATGCCGATTTCATACGATCCCAATGGGAGAAGCTGGGGCTTGGCCTTGACTATTCCAGAGAACGGTTCACGATGGATAAGGGATTGTCACAAGCCGTGCGCGAAGTATTCGTCAGTCTGTATGAGAAGGGACTGATTTATCGCGGAGAATACATTATCAATTGGGATCCCGCTACACAGACAGCCCTTTCCGATATTGAAGTGATATACGAGGAAGTAGATGGAAAATTTTATCATATGCGCTACCCAATCAAGGATAGTGATGAAACGATCGAAATCGCTACTACCCGCCCGGAGACGATGCTCGGTGATACGGCGGTTGCTGTCCATCCGGATGATGACCGGTATAAGCATCTGATTGGCAAAAAGGTTATTCTGCCAATTGTCGGCCGGGAACTCGACATCGTTGCCGATTCCTATGTGGACATGGAAATGGGGTCCGGCGCGGTGAAAATTACACCAGCGCATGACCCGAATGACTTTGAAATTGGGAATCGGCATAATCTTGAACGAATCCTTATCATGCATGAGGATGGATCGATGAATGAAAATGCCCTCGGTTACCAGGGGCTTGATCGTTTTGACTGCCGGGACCAGATTGTGCAGGACCTTCAGGAACAGGGTGTCCTGTACAAGATTGAAGACCACCTTCACCAGGTTGGCCATTCGGAACGGAGCGGCGCTGTAGTGGAGCCTTACCTGTCAACACAATGGTTTGTAAATATGCAGCCGCTTGCTGATGAAGCGATTGATCTGCAGAAGGATAACGGGAAAGTGCATTTTGTCCCTGACCGATTCGAGCGCACTTATCTCCACTGGATGGAAAATATCCGTGATTGGTGTATATCCCGCCAGCTTTGGTGGGGACATCGCATCCCAGCTTGGTACCATAAGGAAACGGGAGAAATGTATGTAGGCAGGGAGGCCCCGGCTGACCCTGAAAACTGGGAACAGGATGAAGATGTGTTGGATACATGGTTTTCTTCTGCTTTATGGCCATTCTCAACCATGGGCTGGCCTGATGAGAATGCGGAAGACTTTAAACGGTATTTCCCGACTGATGTACTTGTCACCGGCTATGACATCATCTTTTTCTGGGTTGCACGGATGATATTCCAGTCGAAACAATTCACTGGCAAACGGCCGTTCAAAGACGTCCTGATTCACGGGCTGATCCGGGATGCAGAAGGGCGGAAAATGAGCAAGTCCCTCGGCAACGGGGTTGACCCAATGGATGTTATTGATCAGTATGGTGCCGATTCCCTGCGTTACTTCCTGCTGACAGGTACATCCCCTGGCCAGGATTTGCGTTTCCATTGGCAAAAAGTTGAAGCCACTTGGAATTTCGCCAACAAAGTCTGGAATGCATCCCGTTTTTCCTTAATGAATATGGAGAACTTCACGTATGAAGATATTGATCTGAACGGGGAAAAATCACTGGCGGATAAGTGGATACTGACAAGGCTGAATGAAACGATTGAACAAGTGACAAAGAATACCGGCAAGTATGAATTTGGTGAAGCCGGCCGTCATTTATACAATTTCATCTGGGATGAGTTGTGTGATTGGTATATCGAAATGGCCAAACTACCATTGTACGGGGATGACGAAGAAGCGAAGAAAACAACGCGGTCTGTGCTCGCATATGTGCTGGACCAGACGATGCGCATGCTTCACCCATATATGCCGTTTATTACGGAGGAGATCTGGCAGCAGCTTCCGCATGAAGGAGAATCGATCACCACAGCCAGGTGGCCGGAGCCAAAAGCGGAATTCCACGATGAAAACGCAGCAAATGAAATGAATCGGCTCGTTTCCATTATCAAATCGGTGCGGAATATTCGTGCTGAAGTGGATACACCAATATCAAAACAAATCAAACTGAACATTAAAGCTGAGACAGAAGCTATCGTGCAGGAGCTTGAGCATAACCGCAGCTATCTGGAACGCTTTTGCAATCCAAGCGAATTAACCGTTGCAACGGATCTTGAGGCACCGGAAAAGGCAATGTCCGCAGTTGTAACAGGGGCGGAATTGTTTCTGCCGCTTGAAGGACTGATTGACATTGACAAAGAAATTAGCCGGTTAGAAAAAGAACTGGAAAAATGGACAAAAGAAGTAGAACGTGTCCAGAAAAAGCTTGCAAATGAAGGATTTGTCAGCAAAGCACCACAGAAAGTCGTGGACGAAGAACGGCAGAAAGAAACAGATTATCTTGAAAAGCAGGCTAAAGTAAAAGCACGGCTGGAAGAATTGCGCACAACGTAAGCAGTAGCAGATAAGCGGGAGTACCTATATAGAGGTGTTCCCGCTTTTAATGTGTGTAATAAATCGTCTCACAATATTGATGTCGGATACAGCGCTAAGCGTACGGGAACCAACTACATCCTCTATTTCATTGAATAATAGACCGCCATCTTCATCCAGAAGAAAGTCAATTCCGGCCATCCCGAATCGGAAATAGCTGGTGATTTGATGGACAAGCTTTTTCTCGTGTTCTTCCAGCACATACCAAGAAGCTGAGCCGCCAAGTTTATAATTGGCCCGGAAGTCATGCGCATTTTCACGCAGGACAGCTCCAATGATTTCCTCCCCTATAACAAACACCCGCACATCTTTACCTGGTTGTATATTCTTCGCCGTCTGGAAAATGAGGTCGTGGTTGCTTGTATATTGTTCACGAAAACTGTCCCATGATGGCGTGTCCATGACCAAGCTTACTTGTTTCCCACCCCTACCGCCAGTATCTTTCACAACAAACGGAAATGGCATCGGCGCTTCAACTGGCAAGGGGGAGCCCTTAGCCGCGAAAATAGTATCCGCAGAAGGTATGCCCAGTTTACTGACGTGAAAGTGTGTCAGCGCTTTATTGTTGCATATTGCCGCCGTTTCAGCCGGGTTATAAACGGTTGTGCCAAGTGATTCCAGCTGCTGGCTGAGCATTGGATCGATGGTTCGGACAACAGCAAAGTCTGGTAATACTGCCGGCCTGTCATGAAGCAGCATTGTTTGTGTGTTCCCCAAAATGCCAAGCGTTAAGTCTTCCCTTCGAACAAAATGCAAGGAGACATTCTGCATTAGCGCTTCATCCAAAAACCACCGGATAAACGATTCGTTCTGTTTTGCGTCCGTATCATTATAGATTAGCCAACCCGGCATGACTGAACCTCATTTCAGTGTTTTTTTGATATAATCAATGATGAAATCGGCGACATTAATCCTGGTACAGTCGTACATATTCCGAATATGAGCGTTGGAGTTGATTTCACAGATAATGGGATTTTCATTTTCGCCGAACAACAAGTCAACACCGGCGAAGTCGGCGCCAATTGCTTTGGCTGCAGCAATTGCCAGCTGTTTTTCCTTTAAAGTAGGCTGGTATGCTTGCATCGTTCCGCCGGCGGTAACGTTAGCCCGGAAATCATTAGACGATTGCCGAGTCATAGCTGCAGCAACTGCATCACCGACAACGTGGAGCCGCATATCTCTGCCGTGACTGGAAGCGATAAATTCCTGCAGCATGAATGGCTTTCCGTGGAGTTCGCGTATGCAGGCGAACAACTCTGTTTCGGTGGAAACAATATGAACTTGTTCCCCAAACGAGCCGAAAGCTTCTTTTACAATCATGGGCAGACCCAGCTGATCAATAGCAGCCTGATAATCACCAAATCTGACGTTGCCTGATTGGTGGAAAGCCTTTGGCGCCACAATCGTTTGGGGGATTGGCAGCTTATTGGCGGCGAGTGTTTGATAGGTGGCAATTTTATCATCACTGCAAGCAATCACCTCCGCACTGTTAAAAACCCGAACCCCCAGTAATTCGAGCTGTTTCGCTAAATAAATATCCTTGTCGGCAAAAACTGCAAAGCGCGGCAGTTCAGCTATTCTGTCATTTAACAGGCTCATAGAACCAGCCGCGAGCAGACTCAGCAGTTCGTTGTTCCGGTAAATGTCCATTTGGATGTTTTGTTTGGCAGCAGCCCGCTGTATCCATTCAGCAAAATCAAGAAACTTATTCCCCTGTAAATAACCGTTGTAAATAACCCAGCCATGCAGATTCATTGCTTTCGTCCTTTCCTCATTCAAATAACGGATGATTATTGCTATAATAATGCTGTTGTAAATGTTCAACAGCTACATTTCTAAAGAAAAGCGGTGTAAACATGTTCCGTCAATATCGGCAGGTAGAAGCCTTTTTTCAAAACAGGCAGCGTCTGGGAATGAAGCCTGGCCTGGATCGAATCCGAAAATTACTGCACTTTCTTGGTGACCCACAGGGAAAGGTGACCGCTATCCATGTGGCAGGAACAAACGGCAAAGGATCAACAATTCAGTACATAAAGCATGGGCTGATAGCGAACAGCTGCCGTGTGGGAGTGTTCCAGTCCCCAAGTATGGACGGCGTCAAAGGTCATATTTCCGTTAACCACAGGAAAGTCCCAGAAGAAACTATCATAACATTAATGAATCAGATTTATCCATTTATTCAGCGGCTTGACCAGGAGCAAAACGCCCCGACTTCATTTGAGATCATTACAGCAATTGCTTTTCTGCACTTTGCGGATGACGTGGATGTAGCGCTGATAGAAGCCGGGATGGGCGGCCGGTATGATACGACAAATTGCTTTGATCCAGTCATGTCGATTATAACAAATATTGAGAAGGACCATACGGCATTTTTAGGAACCACACTTGGGGAAATCGCTTGGCAAAAAGCAGGCATCATTAAGGAAAAAAGGCCGGTTATTGCCGGGGAAATGAATGAGGAAGCATATAAAAGTATTATTGCCGAGGCAATACAAAAAAACGCACCCGTGTTTCAATCCGGTGATGCATTCCATTCAGAATTGCTGCATGTGACAAAAGATTCTCAACTATTTCAATGGCAAGCTGAGAGCAATCAAGTAAGGAACATTTCCATCAGGGCACTCGGCCGCCATCAGATACAAAATGCATCCTTGGCAGTGATGGCATTGTCTATTCTAGAACAAAGCGGTTTCTCGATTGATTGGAATAAATCACTGCATGGACTTTCTGGTGCCACGCTTCCGGGCAGGTTTGAATATATCTCTGAGAACCCCACTGTTATCTTGGACAGTGCACATAACCCGGCAGGCGTGCAGGCATTAACGGAGACTCTCCCGGCACAATGCACCGGTCCGGAATCTCAACTTGTTTTTGCTGCATTCAGGGATAAAGATATAAAGGGTATGCTGCAGCAGCTGGAGAAACATTTTTCCGCTATCACTTTAACATCGTTTGAACACCCCCGGGCGGCCAGTACCACGGAGCTTCGTCGCTGCACGCAGCATGCGGATGTCCGGCTTATGGAAAATTGGCGGCAGGCTGTCAGTGATATTTTCACGTTGCAAAAAAGCGGCTGTTACGTTATCACTGGTTCGTTGCATTTCATTACAAATGTCAGGAAATATTTTGAAGAAACAGTAGGGTTGTAGTAAAATGAAATTATTCTAAAATTTTGAAACGACGCCTTTGGTAGAATGGGGATTTCAGGCAGCAGTAAATGAATTTGGCGCAGGGAGTTGCACATAAAATGGTAGTCAGACGGAAAATCATTGTTTTATGGGTGATGTGGGTAATTTTGTGGCCGCTGTTACTTTTGGGGGCCTATCAGTACTATTATGTGAACATCAGCGGCCATTCACTGGACATTGCACTATTTGCTTTATTGATGGGAGCAGTGGCCTGGTTTCCGCTTACGATCAAGGATAATCCGGTTTTTTTTGTGAATGGTATAAGCATGGTGGTTTTCCTTGTTTTTGGTTTGTTTGCAGAAATTCTCCTGACACAGCTGGCAGTTATTATTGTTCTGTTGAAAATTGGTGCGGGAAAAAAAGACGCCTACCGCTATCCCTTAAATATGCTGATGTTTTCATTCGTATCCGTCATTGCTGCTGAGGTTTTCGTTTTGTTCGGCGGCAGTCACGCAAGTCTTGCTGCACAGGGGCAGGAACAGATTGCTGCTATATTCGGGTACGCGCTTACGATTTATTTGCTAAATGTGGTTGGCAATAAATTAGTGGACAAGCTATTTTACCGGCGTCAGATAAAGCTGATAGATGAAGGCATGAAATGGGAAGTCGTTTCGGCTCTCTTTACCATACCGGTTGGTTTTGTTCTGTTTGTTATTTATACGGAAATTGGCATTATCGGTATTTTTTATTTGGGCATTCCTTTCGTCTTCATATCTATAATACTGATGCTGTTGTACTCCTATAGAGAAATAAACCGGCTGCTTGAGCGGACGGGGGAAATTGGGCACCGGTTGACATATCGCATGGATGTGGCTAACGTATACGATGTTTTCACCCATGAAATCAGTCAGCTGCTGCCGGTTGACTATGTCTACATCTATATGGTGAATAACGGAAACTTAAGACTGGAGCGGTTCTGTGATGTCCAGCTTGGTGCCGGTTTGCCGCCTGAACCTAGTAATAGAGATAAGTCATTCAGTCGTACTGTCTGGGAAACTGGGAAACCTCTTCAGTATAGGTACGCTCCTGCCAATAGGAGGAGTGATGGTAGACCGGATCCGGCTGAACCGGAAAGTGTGCTGTCCATGCCTGTCGAATATGGGGACACTATTACTGGCGTTGTCACGGTTGAATCAGTAGAGAAACACGCGTTTGAGAAGATGCATTTTCAAGTAATGAACATCTTGACAAACTATTTGGGTGTTGCAGTAGAAAATGCCAAAAATTATGAAGTTACCAAGTTACAAAGCGAAAGAGATGGTTTGACCAACTTATATAATCTTACTTATATGGAAAAACTGCTGGACAACTTTTTTGTATCTGACGATGGGACTCATGAGCCAGCAAAGGCTTCTTTGATCATCCTTGATCTGGATTACTTTAAACAAGTGAATGATACATACGGTCATGAGGCCGGAAATGAAATATTATGTCAGATTGCGGCGAGGGTCAGCGACATTATTGGTAATAAGGGGACAGCAGGCAGATATGGCGGGGAAGAATTTGTTATCTTCCTCCCGCATATCGGTTTGGCGGAATCCAGACAAATTGCTGAACTGTTGCGGGCAGGTGTTTCGGATGAGCCTTTTTACACCCAAAACCATCTTTCCGGTGATAAACAGTTAACCACAGTCAAGGTTACGGTCAGTGTCGGTGTTGCAGCGTATCCGACACATTGTGAAACACCAAGTGAGCTTTTCCGGCATGCGGACAGGGCTATGTATATGGGAGCCAAGAGAAAGGGAAGAAACCGGGTGGCTGTCTACAAAGGTTTGCAGACGTCCTAACATTCCACAATGGGATAGACATCTGAATGTTGTATTATGTTGAAAGTTTTTTTGAAAGTTTGACAATAATCGTCTTACTTTTTATTGTCCATATGCTAGGATTGACTAAACTGGCACATGGGGGGGAATCGGTTTGGGTAAAAAGAAACTATTTGTTTGGCTGGATGGCCAAAAAAGGAAGAAACGCAATCATTCCAATGCGGATGAAAAGTACTCGATTAAGGAATTCAGCAAAGAGCAAGCAGCAGCCATCGAGGATTCTGATATACCTGAATTGATCAGAAAAGAGAGTGATGAAGGAGAGGACGGCTATTTTCTCAGTCGCAAATCCAGGCTAAAACCGTTCAAACCATTTCTGCTTGCATCTGCATCAGCCCTTATCATTGGGTCATTCCTAGGTTTTTTTATGCTGCATTTATTCGTAGACATTGATAAGGGTATGAGCCAGCAAAGCGATTCTGCGCTGGTAGCCGATGATGAGGATAGCGGATCCAATGCGGATAATTCGGGAAGTCAACAGACAGACGGTGCAGCGTCACCTGCGGCAATAGAATCGAAAACCGCGTTCGTGCTGCAGGCTGGGAAATTCGGCGAAAAGGCTAACGCGGATGAAATGGCACAGACCTTCAAGCAAAAAGGATTTGCAGCCATGGCCTGGGAAAAAAGCAACTACTTTTATGTCCTCGCAGGAATTGCTAATACGAAGGATCAGGCAGCCGCGCTGGCAGATGAAATTACTGGCCAGGGTCTGGAAGTTTATGTGAAGGAATGGACGGCATCAGCAAAGGAAATCCAGGTTCAAAAACACGAAAAGGAATGGCTGCAGACGTACCAGACACAGTGGAACTCTGCACTGGATTCTGTCAGTAAAGGAAGTAGTCTGTCTGCTGAAGGATGGCAGAAAGTGGTTGATACCATTCCGAAGAACCCAAAAAATATAGCTGACTTAACAGCTTCTGTGAAGGAAGAGTATCAGCAAATGGGACAAGCCGACAAATGGCAGGACCACATGTCGCTCCTACGTCTTTGGGAGCAGTTCAACCAACTGGCTTCAGACTGATTATACAGGAAATAAATTTTATGGGAAAATGCGTATTATTGCGTTTTCTGCTGTAAAGCCCTGCTAAAAATACTATTTTCAGCCGGAGAAAATACTATTTTTGGCATGTTCCAGCTGGTGAAAATGACATTTTGGCCAGTTGTTCACCCGAAGCTAAATCAGTACGATAGTTGTATCTTAGCTAAGGGAGGACTGTGCATGGAATCGTCGTCGATTATGATCAAAGATGTTCCAAAAGAAGACAGGCCACGTGAAAGGCTCGTCAAATTCGGCCCCAGTCATTTGGCAAATCAGGAGCTTCTGGCGATTTTGATTGCAAGTGGAACAAAAAATGAATCGGTTATGGTGTTGGCCAATCGGGTATTAATGCATTTTGAAGGGGTTCATCTGCTAAAAGATGCAACCATGGAAGAACTAACCGCGATTAAGGGAATAGGCGAAGCAAAAGCAGTTTTGCTGCTTGCTTCCATGGAACTGGGGAGGCGGATGAATCAGTTCAAACAAAGCGACAGATATGTAATCCGTTCACCGGAAGATGGGGCGGATTATGTTATGGAAGAAATGCGTATTCTGAATCAGGAGCATTTTGTTGTCCTTTTTTTAAATACGAAAAACCAGATTATCCACAGGCAGACAATTTTCATTGGAAGTTTGAATGCATCTATTGTACATCCCCGTGAAGTGTTTAGAGAAGCTGTCAAGCGATCAGCAGCCTCCATTATTTGCGCACACAACCACCCCTCAGGAGATCCCGCACCTTCCCAGGAAGATGTGCACGTGACAAGGCGGCTGGCCGAATCAGGGAAAATGATTGGTATCGAACTTTTGGACCATTTGGTTATCGGTGACAGGAAATTTGTCTCATTGAAGGAAAAAGGATATCTATAACACTATCCAATTTTCGATTTTTCCCGTATAATTAAATAGACGTTACAAATAAGCGCCAGTTTTCAGCCCCTGATTGAGATTGGCGCTTTTATGCTTTCTATGCATACTATCATTTACTTTGTAATAGAAGATGTTTAAAATAGACCATTAGAGCAAACTGGATAGAGAACATATTGTCAGTTAATGATAAAAACGGCAGAAATAATAAATGAATTGCAGCTGGGGAAAGGAAGATTATTTTGGGAAAGTTCAGCTTGTCGCAGGATTTGGGAATAGACTTAGGTACCGCAAATTCACTTGTGTTTGTTCACGGCAAGGGGGTTGTTGTGCGGGAACCGACTGTTGTGGCTAAAAATATCCAAACGGGTGAAGTTGAAGCGGTCGGCAGTTCTGCACACAATATGATTGGGCGGACACCTGGTAATATTTCAGTGGTCCGGCCTTTGAAAGATGGTGTGATTGCCGATTATGATACAACTGCTGTTATGATGAAATATTTTATCAAAAAAGCAATGCGCAACAGGTCCCTGTTTGCTAAAAAACCAAACGTCATGATTTGTGTCCCATCCGGAATTACGATGGTAGAAGAACGGGCGGTTGTGGATGCGACGAAACAAGCTGGTGCAAAGGATGCCTTTCCGATTGCTGAACCATTTGCTGCAGCCATTGGTGCCGGACTTCCGGTATGGGAGCCGACAGGAAGCATGATAGTTGATATCGGCGGAGGAACAACGGAAGTCGCCGTCATCTCGCTGGGCGGTATCGTGACAAGTAAATCTGTCCGCACGGCAGGTGATAATATGGATGATTCCATCACGAGCTATATCCGCAAACACTATAATCTGATGATTGGTGAACGGTCAGCCGAATCCATTAAGATGGATATTGGTGTGGCCGGTGAAGTGACGGAAAATGTCGAAATGGATATCAGAGGACGTGATCTGCTGACAGGGCTTCCGAAGACGATCACAATTACCTCCAGGGAGGTTGCTGTGTCTCTGAGTGAAACTGTCGAATCGATTGTAGAGGCGGTGAAGGACACACTGGAGAAAACCCCACCGGAGCTTGCTGCTGATATTATGGATCGCGGAATCGTTCTGTCTGGTGGCGGATCCTTGCTTCGGAATCTTGACCATATCATCAGTGATGAAACGGAAATGCCTGTATTTGTAACGGACGACCCGCTGGAAAGCGTTGCAAATGGAACAGGCAAATCATTGGAGTACATTCAGCATTTCAGGTCCCATCCGAATGTATCTTCCCGGTCCATGTTTGAATAAGTAGGTGTTTTTATGTCATTTTTCCAGAAAAAAAGATTATTCATACTTTTAATAGGATTAATCGTACTTGTTGCTATGATTGGGTTTTCATTACGGGACAGGGAGAACCTGACAACTGCTGAGCAATTCATCAAGGATACTGTTGGATGGACACAAAGCATTGTACATACACCAGTGGATTATGTTACAACAGTTTTTGACAATATTGGTGATATTAAAAATACGTACCATGAGAATCAATTGTTACGGGAGAAGATAGCTGAATACAAAAGTCTGTTTTATGAAGTCCAGAAGCTGGAGGAAGAGAATGACGAGCTTCGTGAGCTGCTGGAAAAAACAGAATCTATTCGTTCCTATACTCCGATTCAGGCTTCCGTCATATCCAGATCACCGGAACAGTGGATGGATCAAGTGACCATTAATAAGGGAAAGCAGGATGGCATCAGGGCAAACATGGCCGTTATCACATCTGAGGGAATGATTGGGAAAGTTGAAACCCCTTCTGAATTTACATCAACAGTCAAGCTGCTTTCAGGATTTGACCAGTTCAGCCGGATTTCAGCAACGATAGCCCGTGAAGAAGATAAGGATATCTTTGGCATGATTGAGGGCTATGATGAAGAAACAGGCAACCTGGTGTTTAAGATCATTGAGGAGTCTGATAAGGATTTGAAGAAAGGCGAACTGGTTCTTTCTTCCGGTATGGGTGGCGTGTTCCCTTCAGGATTGCCGATTGGTAAGGTGGAGGAGGTCAAGCCGGATCAGTATGGACTTACAAGGACTGCCTTTGTCAAACCAGTGGCGGACATGTATGAAATTAATAATGTCATCGTCGTTGACCGTGACCAATCTGGTGATGATACTTCCGGGAAGGATGAAACGTCATGAGCCGGATAGTGATTCCATTTCTGCTTTTTCTGCTGCTTGTACTGGAAGGTGTAGCACTCGATTTGCTTCCATTTTCGCTTGTTGAAAGTGACGTGCAGCTTGTCCCCCACTGGGTGCTGGTGTTTCTAATCCTAAAGATTATTTTCTTTGACAGGGAAGACACCTACGCATCCGTCATTCATGGGTTTATTTTCGGCTTTTTGATTGATGTTGTCTATACAGGGGTACTGGGTGTTTATATGTTCAGCTATGCTCTGGTTGTCTACCTGATCCATGGGTTGGCCAAAGTATTGCATGCTAATTTTTTTGCCGCTATGCTACTCAGCATTACAGGTGTGGCACTTACTGATGTGTTTATCAATATTATATTTTCTGTTGCCGGCATATCAGAAGTGGTGTGGAGCGATTATTTGATATTCCGGATGCTTCCAACAGCTCTTGCAAATGGATTATTTCTTCTTCTGCTATACCCGCTCCTGGCCAGCCGGTTTGTTAAATGGAAAGAGGAACGGTTCTCCGGAGGCTCTGGATACTTTTAGTGGGAGTTCAAAAAGGAGGATAAAAAGGACCAAGAAGTTCGAGGCGGTGCAGCTTTGAGTAGCGGAATGTATGCTTTTAATACATGAGGAACGGAAAAGCAAGCCAACGAAGAAATTCGAAGTGTCATTTTTTACCGCACTTTTTGAACAACCCCTTTTAGTGCGTAATGTCAAGGTGAATTATTGAGGTGAACGCAACGTGCTTGATTCGAAACAGATGATTACAATTAAAGGTACAAAAGATGGTTTAACATTATTTATTGACGATCACGGTTCGTTTGAGGATGTTTTAGAAGAGCTTAGTGACAAGCTCTCTGAATACAGGCCAAAAAAGGATGAACCTGTAGTCCCTGTGACGGTCAAATTGGGAGACCGCTATTTGAATGACCGGCAGAAGAAACAGCTGAATGAGTTAATAGGTGCTAAAAACTGTTTCTCCATCCATTCATTTGATTCTAATGTCGTTCACCGGGATGAAGCTTTAACTTGGAAAGAAGAAAGTGAAATGAAGGTGGTCAATCGAATAGTGAGATCCGGTCAGGTGCTGGAATATGTCGGTGATTTATTACTGGTTGGGGACGTGAATCCTGGCGGAAAAGTAATCACAACAGGGAATGTTTTTGTTATGGGCAATCTGCTTGGAATCGCGCACGCTGGTGCAAATGGTGACCGTGATGCGGTGATTGCTGCATCTTACATGAAGCCGAACCAGCTCCGTATTGCTGACTATATCAGTCGGGCTCCCGATTATGATTCGGAAGGCGTCTATATGGAGTGCGGACTTATTGATGAGGAACAGGATAAAATCGTGATTGACCGGCTGCAGATTCTTTCGCGTAAACGGAAGGATATAAGCGGGTTTGAAAGGAGAATGCTTAATGGGTGAAGCAATTGTAATCACTTCCGGTAAAGGAGGGGTAGGTAAAACCACGACAACTGCAAACATTGGTACTGCCCTGGCTCTGATGGAGAAAAAAGTCTGCCTGATCGATACAGATATAGGCCTGCGAAATCTTGATGTTATCATGGGGCTCGAAAATCGGATTATTTATGATATTGTTGATGTTATTGAACAACGCTGCAAACTCAAACAAGCATTAATCAAGGATAAACGGTTTGATTACCTGTCTCTTTTACCTGCCGCTCAAACGAGTGATAAAGCAGCCGTCACGATGGATGGAATGGAGACCATTATCAGTGAATTGAAACAAGAATATGATTATATTATTATTGATTGTCCTGCAGGCATTGAGCAAGGGTTCCAAAACGCTGTGGCGGGTGCCGATAAGGCAATTGTTATCACAACACCGGAAAAATCAAGTGTCAGGGATGCAGATCGCATTGTTGGCTTGCTGGAGAATGAAACGATTGATCCCCCAAAACTAGTAATCAATCGTATTCGGAATCATATGATGAAAAACGGGGATATGCTGGATATTGATGATATTATCCAAATTCTATCCATTGATCTTGTCGGTATTGTTATTGATGATGATGAGGTGATTAAGGCATCAAACAGTGGGGAGCCTGTAGCGCTTCAGGGGAATTCGAAAGCATCTATCGCGTACAGGAATATTGCCCGGCGTATCTTGGGGGAAACAGTTCCATTACAGTCCCTAGAAGACGAGAAGGGAATGTTTCAAAAAGTAAAGAAATTTTTTGGTATGCGGACCTGATTGATACATATCCGGTCATATTTGTAGGGAAAACCGTATATAACAATGCAGATAGAGTGCTAAATCGCAATGGTTTTAGCACTCTATTTTTAGGTGTTTTATTGTTTTCTTAGGCTAAGCGAATTTCATAATTCGATATCTGCCTTAAAAATACGAACAATAAGTTTGTTGTCTTTAATTTCCACTTCAGGTGGACGCTTTCATCATTCCGGGTACAAGTGCGACATCTGCTCAAGCTTCCTTTGGGCGCATTCGCAGTGTCTTCTTTGCCCAGATCGGCTTATGAGCCTCCTCATGCTCGGGATGGGCTCTCAAGACCTTTTCGACTGCTTTTGAGTGCAGTTTTGGTCTCGAGACGGGATCTCAAGACCATCTCGACCGCTTTCAAGTGCCGTTTTGGTCTCGAGACGGGCTCTCAAGACCTTTTCGACCGCTTTTGAGTGCAGTTTTGGTCTCGAGACGAGCTCTCAAGACCTTTTCGACCGCTTTTGAGTGTTGTTTTGGTCTCGAGATGGGCTCTCGAGTCCTTTTCGACTGCTTTTGAGTGCTGTTTTGGTCTCGAGACGGGCTCTCGAGTCCTTCGACCGCTTTTGAGTGCTGTTTTGGTCTTGACTGCCTTCCGTTCCAATTAATCATCATAATAGCATTAATAATAATTTGAAGTGGAATATCTTTAAACCAGCGGGGGAAATACACGGAGACTCCTCGAAAATAAAAAACAATTTTCTTCGTGCGATGCATCGCTGCCATATCATTCCTTGTACTGTGGGAGCAGAGGCCTAGATGAGACCCCGCAGTGCAAAGCACAAAGCAAGACTTCATTGGGTAATCTGCGACCTGCGAGAAGCGTATGCTTCGCCGAGTAAGCTTGTAACGTGACGAGCACGAGGAGGCTCATCAGCCGCCCACGGCAAAGAAGACACTGCGAATGCGACCAAAGGAAGCATGAGCAGATGTCACACTTGTACCCGGAGTGGTGAAAGCGAAGTGTATTGCCGCAGCGGCGGTCTAACACTCATACAAAGTTACGTCGCAGTTTATAGAAATAGCAACAAATTGTGCGAAAAGAGCTTTTTCTTAGAACAAAATAGCATATAGAATCGTAATCCTTTTATTGAAGTGACAATAGTTATTGTTTATGCGTTAATTGCTATAATAGTAAAAAGCCGGTTTTTTTATGGTGCTTCACGGTGTTGTGATTTCCATCCTAAAATATCATAACTGTGCGGCTTGTCTCATACACTTGTACAAATGTGAGACAAGGTTGTGAGAAGAATGAGTAAAGGGGTTAATAAGGTAAGAAAATCAATTAATCGCAGAAAGAAACTCCGAGGAGTAACATCAGATGAACGAACATCCAGCCAGGTACTTACCTCCTCTCTTCCACAGGAGGAGGAAAAGCATGGCTACTTTCCCGTTTTTACGGACAGTTCACCGTCGGCACCAAAGAACAAAAGCCGTCACGTTTCCGGATTTGTACTGAAGGGTATGCTGTCGGCAGTACTTTTTTTTGCTGCAGCTCTGCTATTTGAATCGGATACTTCGCTGCTGTCCGAGCCGAAACAGTGGACGGAAAATGCTTTAACGGAAGAATTTCCATTTGCCCGTGTTAATCAGTGGTATCAGGAAACGTTTGGTGCTCCAATGGCGTTGTCGTCATCGGACAGTCAGGATGGCGGTGCGGAGGAGGCACTCGCATTCCCTGTCAGTGGGAGTGTTTCGGAAACATTCCAAGCAAATGGGACAGGAGTCATGCTGTCGCCGGAAGGGGAAACGAATGTCTCTGCTTTACAGGGAGGCGTTGTTGTTTTCGCTGGGAATGATAGGGAGATGGGCAAGAAAGTCATTGTACAGCATGCCGATAACAGTAAAACCATTTATGGGAAGTTAAGTTCCATCGATGTTCATCTTTATCAGTTTATTGATGATGGGCAGTCACTTGGCACGTTCAAACCCGGCAGTGACAATAAAAATGTTTATTTTGCTATTGAACAAAATGATGCGTACATTGATCCTGTACAGGTGATTAAAGTTGATGACGCTCCGTAGATTTTTGCCGCCAATCCATATACACCCTGTACTGCTGGTATTTATTATTATTTCCTTCCTGACAGGCACGTTCATTGAGTTAATGATTATACTGGGGATTGTCCTTATTCATGAGTTAGGCCATTTTATGATGGCTAGTGCCTTCAGGTGGCGCATCCGTGGAATTATACTCTGGGTGTTTGGCGGAGTGATGGATACAGATGAACATGGTACAAGACCGCTTCATGAGGAAATACTTGTCACTATTGCAGGCCCATTGCAGCATTTATTTATCTACATGCTGCTCCTCTTTTTGTCCGGGAATCAGTTTGCTCCGTCATCAATGGTGGAGATGGCTTTTTTTTATAATACGGTGATTCTGCTGTTTAATTTACTGCCGATATGGCCCTTGGACGGCGGCAAATTGCTCTTTCTTATTTTTTCAGGGCTTTTCCCCTATCGCAGAGCATATCACTCGATACTTTTGTTTTCATTATGTTTGAATGTGCTGCTTATCCTGTTGCTTCTGCTGGCTGTGCCGTTTACACTGAGCGCTTTTGTACTGTTTTCGTTTTTGACAATGGAAAACAGAAAGAGCTGGAAAGAACGATATTATGTGTTTATTCGGTTCCTGCTGCGAAGATATCAGGGTGAAGCAAGCATCAAGCGTGTCCATTCGATTGAAGTTTCCTGTCACAGTTTTTTGATGGATGTGTTCAATCATTTCAGGCGGGACAGGAAACATACCATTTATGTTACCTTCCCTGGAAACAATCGTCAGGCCATGGACGAAATGGATTGTTTGCACAGTTATTTCCACGAACGTTACTATCAAAAACCAATTGGGGAAATTGTCCGCCATGTATCATAATGATTTGTCGGCATTTGTTGACAGGGTCATACATGTCATGATATTATCAATACGTTATTCATCGTAGCACCAATGCTACAACCGCTCGGAACAGGCTGATAAATCCTTTTTTGTTCACATAAGTGCGTGTTCAAAAAGGAGGATAGAATGGACCAAGAAGTTCGAGGCGGCGCAGCTCCCGAGTAGCGGAATGTATGCAATTTAATACATGAGCAACGGAAAAGCAAGCCAACGAAGAAATTCGAAGTGTCCTTTTTACCGGACTTTTTGAACAACCTTTTACAAAGGATGCCTGCGATGGCGAGTCTTGGTCATTAGGGAGGTGCAAGTATGTACGCAATTATTGAAACAGGCGGAAAACAAGTGAAAGTTACAGAAGGACAAGAAATTTACGTTGAAAAAATGGAAGCAGATGCCTCAGAATCTGTTACATTTGATAAAGTCCTTTTCATCGGTGGAGATGACGTGAAAGTCGGTGCTCCATACGTTGATGGTGCTTCGGTTACAGCGAAAGTTGAAAAGCATGGACGTCAAAAGAAGATTGACGTTTTCAAGTACAAGCCGAAGAAAAACTATCACCGCAAACAAGGGCATCGTCAGCCATATACTAAAGTTGTCATTGACAAAATCGATGCGTAGAAGGTATTGATATGATTCATGCCAATATAACCCGTTATTACAATGGAATTAAACAGTTTACCATTAGCGGACATGCCGAAAGCGGACCATATGGCTATGATCTGGTGTGTGCCGGAGTCTCTGCGGTAACGTTTGGTTCTGTTAACGCGGTTTTAGAAATGAGTGGAGCTGACTTGTCAATTGAACAGGGTGGGGAAGGCGGATTTCTTCGTGTAACTGTTCCGGATGGAATGACAGAGACAACGATGGAAAAAGTCCAAATCTTGTTCGAAGGGATGCTCATTTCACTGAAAACCATCGAAAAAGAATACAGTGACTATATTACGATACAGGATTAAGAAGGGGGTGCAGTATTATGCTACGTCTGGATTTACAGTTTTTCTCCCAGAAAAAAGGTACAGGAAGTACGAGAAACGGTCGTGACTCAGAATCGAAACGCCTTGGTGCAAAAATTGCCGATGGTCAGTTCGCAACTGGTGGATCCATTATCTTTCGCCAGCGCGGTACGAAGATTTACCCGGGAATGAACGTGGGACGCGGCGGAGATGACACACTGTTTGCCAAAACTGACGGTGTTATTAAATATGAACGTATTGGCCGTGACCGTAAAAAAGTGAGTGTCTACCCGGTAGCCAAAGAAGCATAAGCTTAATAGGCAAAATGAACAGAACTCCAGTCAGTATTGGCTGGGGTTTTTATATGATATTTTTATGGTTATTTGCTATAATTTTCATATTATTGATGTACGGATGGACGCCTTTTTGCTGCGACCTTCGTAAAGGGGGAGAACTATGGAGGAACGGGATGTTATACAGCTGCTCCGACATTACCGGCATGATTTATTGAATCAGCTGCAGATTGTTGACGGTTATTTAAGCATGGAAAAAACCGACAAAGCACGTACAAAACTGCTGGACTATACGAAGCATTTACAGGAAGAAAGCAAACTGGTAAACTTAAATGCTCCATCATTTGCATTATATGTGCTTCAATTGGATACATTATATCCAAATTTTCGTTCAGCCTATTCCATACATACGCACGACAGAGATTTACAGCATGTGGATTCATTACTAGTGGAATATTGTAAAAAAGTAATGGCAATAACAGACCATATGACTGATACAATGGAGTTATACGACATACATTTGCATGTTCACGACAGAAGTGCAGACATGATACAATTGGAACTTCGTATGAATGGAAAGTTCCCGGATTTGCCGGCGCTGAACGAAAAAATAAATAATGCCGGAAAGATGGTAACGGTATTGGAACACGGGAATGATATCGTATGCACCATTGATATCCCGTGTAAATGAGGTGAAAAGATGTTTGTAGATCAGGTTAGTGTCTATGTGAAAGCGGGTGACGGAGGAAATGGACTCGCAGCATACAGACGAGAGATATATGTGCCAAAAGGTGGCCCCGCCGGTGGTGATGGCGGTAATGGCGGTGATGTCATTTTTAAAGTGGATGAAGGTCTTAACACATTGATGGACTTTCGTTATAACCGTCATTTCAAAGCGAAACGCGGCGAAAATGGCATGAGCAAAAATAAACATGGGAAAAATGCTGATCCGCTTGTTGTTGAAGTCCCACCGGGTACAACGGTAAAGGATGAGGAGACCGGAGAAGTGATTGCCGACCTGACGCATCATGAGCAAGAGGCAGTTATTGTTAAAGGTGGCCGGGGCGGACGCGGCAATACACGCTTTGCAACACCAAGAAATCCTGCCCCTGAACTCTCCGAAAATGGTGAACCCGGTCAGGAACGGACAATTAAAGTAGAATTAAAAGTGATTGCGGATGTCGGGCTGGTTGGATTTCCAAGTGTTGGTAAGTCAACACTCCTATCCGTTATCAGTGCAGCGAAACCTAAAATTGCTGACTATCATTTTACAACTTTGGCACCGAATCTCGGAGTGGTGGAAACGGAGGATCAGCGCAGCTTTGTTATTGCTGATTTGCCCGGGCTGATTGAAGGTGCACATGAGGGTGTTGGACTGGGCCATCAGTTTCTGCGTCATATTGAGCGGACAAGGGTTATCTTGCATGTAGTTGATATGGCTGGAACAGAACAACGCGACCCTTATGAGGATTTAGTGAAAATCAATCAGGAACTGGAAGAGTATGATTCCAAATTGATGGAACGCCCGCAGATCATAGCTGCCAATAAGATGGATATGCCTGGTGCGGAGGAGAACCTTCAGGCATTCAAGGAAAAACTGGATGACGATTATCCGGTATACCCTATCTCTTCCGTTACGAAAGAGGGATTGCAGGAAGTGTTGTATGCTATTGCGGATACACTTGAACAGGCACCGGCACCTGCTGCAGAGCCGGAAGAGGATGCAGGTGAGCAGGTCGTATACCGCCATCAGAAGGAAGAGGCACCATTCACCATTACGAGGGACCCGGATGGGGCATTTGTATTATCCGGTCCGCGAATCGAAAAATTATTTAAAATGACTGATTTCACGAAAGATGAGGCTGTACAGCGCTTTTCCCGGCAGCTGCGCCAAATGGGAGTAGATGATGCGCTGCGCAAACGTGGTGCTGAAGATGGGGATACCATCCGTCTCTTGGATACAGAATTTGAATTCATGGATTAAGAGGTTCTTCAAAAAGTCCGGTAAAAATGATACATCGAATTCCTTCGTTCTTTTTGAACACACTTAAGTAAATAATTGGATGGACGCAAAGGGGGATTACCATATGGTTAAAATAGGCTATTTAGGTCCGCGTGGGACATTTACAAAGCTGGCGGTCGACACTGCTTTCAATGGGGAAAATAAGCAGAGTTTCGACACGATTCCGGAGTGTATTGATGCTGTCAGTGACCGTCAAATTGACATTGGCGTTGTACCACTTGAAAATGCAATCGAAGGGACGGTGCAACTGACGGTTGATTATCTGGTCCACCAGGTTCGGCTGCCAATAGTGGCGGAAATTGTTGTTCCGATTCAGCAGCATTTGCTTGTTGCATCTGATTTTTCCGGGGAATTGTCATCGGTTAGTGACGTTTATTCACATAGCCATGCTATAGCGCAATGTCATCAATTCCTGCACACACATATGCCGGATGCTAATCTGCATTTCACATCGTCGACCGGCAAGGCAGCTGAAATGGTCAGTGACAGCGGAGGGGATATTGCAGCTATTGGTAATACACTTGCGGCCAGTGAATATGGATTGACTATCCATCACGAAAACATTCATGATTACCCGAATAACCATACAAGGTTCGCCGTACTTGCCAGTGATAAGGAACAGATTCGCATAAAACACGAGGTGCAGACCGAAAAGACAAGCCTGCTGATCACCCTGCCAAGTGACTACGCTGGGGCATTGTATCAGGTTCTGGCTGCCTTTGCCTGGCGAAAAATGAACCTTTCTAAAATTGAATCTCGTCCGATGAAAACAGGACTTGGCAATTATTTCTTTATTGTGGATGTAAATGAACCATACGATGACGTATTGTTCCCCGGTGTAAAAGCGGAATTGGAAGCGCTCGGGTGTAACGTGACCATTCTCGGTACATATCCTGTTTATCTCATGGAATTATAACACCTAAAAAAGTATAGCCGGTAGCAATGGAAAAATGCGGGAATTAGAGCCTGGGACAAAAGTATAGAAGCAACAAAAAATCCGAACAATGATTAAACATTTTCCTAATAAATGTCAAATCAGTTTGGATTTTTTTCTTTAATATAATGGACTTACACCTGAACAAGCGAAAGAAAAACATGGAGACTCCTGGGGGAGCAAAGGCCTTAGGTGAGACCCCGCAGTGACGAGCGATACATCCACCGAATATGCTGCGAGTTACGAGGAGTGCTGCACCACTGAATTTATTTTGCAACACGACGAGCACCCAGCACGAGGAGGCTCATCAGCCGCCCCCGGAAAGCGGAACATTTGCTGTAGCGGTTGTTAAGACTTGGCCCCTTCTTTTTTTGTAGCTTCTGGTTCAACTTTTGCAGTTTAGCTGCATATGCTGGTAACGTGTGATTAGCCTAGTTAGAAATTGCAGCGAAAGGAGTATGAACAGATTGAAAATTCACATTGTCCAAAAAGGGGACACCTTATGGGAAATAGCAAAACAGTATGGTGCAGATTTTGAACAGGTAAAGGAAATGAACCCGCAGCTGTCAACTCCAGATATGATTATGCCAGGCATGAAGATTAAAATACCGGGTTCCTCGAAGCCAGTTAAAACACAAGATACAGCCAAGAAAGAAATACAGAAACAGCCCGCAGAGAAACCATATAAAGATACATCCCCGAAACCGAAGCCTGTCGTGAAGGAAGATGACGTAAAACAGCCTAAACCAGTTCAGCCAAAAATGCCAATGCAGCCGAATATGCAAATGCAAATGCCTGTAATGGAGCAGGAAATGAATCACTATACAACAATCAATCTTCCACAAGTACCAACCTACCAAGCGCCAGAAAAGGAGCCGGAAAAAGAAAAACACATGCCTTATCCTTCTAAGCCAATGCCACAAATGCCGCCACAGCCACAACAACCGCAACAGCCAACACATTATCAGCAATTTCCTTATCCTCCTGCAGCCAAACCGGAACCATACAGCGGAGGTAAACCGGATTGTGGGTGCGGTGAGACGAAACCAATGTACCACCATCCTATGTACACACCGATGCAGCAGCCAATGCCGCAACATCCACAGCCAATGCCACAACCAATGCCACAGCCAATGCCACATCACCCAATGTATGGTCAACACATGCATCAGCACAAACCGCATCACACGATGATGGAGTCGGAAATGCCGGAAAAACCAGTGTATAACCATGCTGCCTATCACCCATATGGGCAGGATTGCCCGCCAGCACACTCGGGACTGGGATATGTCTTACATCAGCCAAAGCCGCAGCTCTGCCATCCATGCATCCAGGATCATCATTTTCCACAGCCGATGCCACCAGGCTATAGAGAATACCAGTACGATACCCATGACGATGAGGATGAAAACACGCATGAATAATGGAAATCAAGAAGAAGAGATGATGAATCATCTCTCTTCTTTTTTGTCCAGGAAAGGAATGGGAAACCCCATTTACCTGGAACGGATTCGTAACCATGTCCATTATATGAGAACGGCGGAGGGAGAAACTTTTATATTGAAGCGGCACACAAACAGGGATCGGGTCCTGCAGCAATGGGATTTTTTTGATAGGCAATCATCACCTGTAGTTGTGCCGTTTCAGCGTTTTCCTAATCAAAAACCGTTTCTTTATGTAGATGGTTACTATTGGACTATCTCACCGTATATCGCCGGGAAAAAGTTACATTATAAGAAGGATGCGGATCGAAAAGCAGCTTTACATGCGCTCCAATCATTTCATAGTGATACGCAAGGTGTCCAGATTCAGCATGAAGTACACACGACAATGTTCTATATTCGGTGGCACAAGCGTTTGCAGCTATTTGAGCAAACAGGTCATTTGTTTTGGAAACATGGTTATCATTCCATGTATAAATCTATAACGAAGACTGCCAGAAATTATTTGCATTATTTGTCTTCTTTCTCTTTTTGGAATAGGCTGGAGCGGATAGCGAAACAAAATGGTGTATGGATTCACGGGGATGTTGCGTCCCATAATTTTATCCGTCAGTCAGAAAAGGTTTATATGATTGACTTTGATTTGCTTTCATGTGCACCACATTTACATGACTATATACAGCTGGGGCAGCGATTTCTGCCGTATCTGGACTGGGACCTCAACAGGCTGCTTTCCTATGACATGGTAAAAGAAGAGCATATTAGGCTATGGCTGTGCGCTATTTCTGTCCCGAGTGACGTGATAAGGGAGTGGCTTCACTACCTATCCAGTCATAAACCAAGACCGATCCCCGATTATTTGGAAAGTATGGAAAAGGACTGGATAAAACGCCAAACCTTTTTAAAAAATGTACAAAGAATGATACGATCAATACAGTATTAACCAAACAGGACAGGGTGATGATTGTGGAAAAAGTAACAGATGAAATTGTACATTGGCTGCGGGAGAGCGTCCGTGAAGCGGGTGTCAGCGGACTGGTTACAGGTGTCAGCGGCGGATTGGATTCCGCTGTTGTTGCTCACCTGATTCAACGAGCTTTCCCCGATGATTCCTTAGCTGTTATCATGCCGCTAAATAGTAACCTGGAAGACATGGAACATGCGGATAAAGTGATTGAAACAAGTGGTATCAGCCAGCTGAAGATTGATCTTACCAATACTCACCAGACAATGTATGGTCAAATCAGGGAAAAATTGCAGGAACAAGATGCTTTCCAGTCAAAGCGTGATCAGATGGCTGATGCTAATCTCCGTGCTCGCCTGAGAATGAGTACACTATATACAATCGCTTCTCATTATGGTTACTTGGTGACGGGAACTGACAATGCCGCTGAGTGGTATACGGGTTATTTCACCAAATATGGAGACGGCGGTGTTGATATATTACCATTGGTTGACTTTTTGAAGCATGAGGTAAAGGAAATGGGCGAGTACTTAGGTGTGCCGAAAGAAATCCTGGATAAACAGCCAAGTGCCGATTTATGGGAAGGACAGACAGACGAAGCCGAAATGGGGACTACTTATGCTAAAATTGATGCGTATCTGAAAGGGGTAGAAATTCCCGAAAAAGATAAAGAATTGATTCAGCAAATGCACAGCCGGACAGCACATAAACGGAATACAGCAAAGCAGTTCCATCGCCAGCAATGACTTCCTGAAATTTACTGTTGTAAAAAAACCTCTTTTACCCAACATAAGAATAAGGGAGGTTTTTTTATGCGTATAATGAGATGGATGGCAATACCAGTCGTATCTTTGTTCCTGTTTGGCTGTGCCGCTAATGATAATGATCAGGAAAGCAGTCAGGAAAACGGGAATACACAACCAATTAATTATGAAACAGAAAAAGAACGGAAAGACCGGCAGGGAGTCGAAAATAAAAATATTGGTGAACGCGGCGGCTATCCGCAGAGCGAACAAAAGGAATTGAACGACGGTGATGAGAATGCAAGAAGTGATTCTTTTACAAATGAGGTATCGATGTCTATCGCCGATCATCTGAAAAAGAAACGCCACATTAAACAGGCACAAGTTGCCATGGCAGATGACAGAGTGGTTGTCGGCATCATCATTAATGATTCTGCACCACCAGACATGCGGGAACGTGTGGAACGGGAAGTGCAGGAAATGGTTCAGGTGAAGGAAGTTTATGTATATACAGATGATATCTTTTGGGACCGCATGCGAAATAAAGATGCACGACCAGATCAACTGAATGGGGATATGGAAGAATTTTTAAGAGAGTTTTTCAACCGAGACAGGAAAGAGGAAGATTTCGAATGAACGGCACTTTTGAATCGAGGCAGTTGTAAGGAATTTCTTTATGCATCGGACCATCTTTGGTATAGTATAAAAGGGAAATTCCAGGAGAGAGGAGAATGTCCAATGGCTGGTCATTCCAAATGGCATAATATACAACGCAGAAAGAATGCACAGGATGCTAAAAAAGGGAAAATTTTCATGCGCCATGCGAAGGATATCTATACCGCTGCCAAAGAGGGTGGTGGTGATCCTGAAATGAATCCCTCGCTAAGGCTTGCGGTTGATAAAGCAAAGGCAGACAATATGCCGAATGATAATATAGACCGTGCCATCAAGAAGGCAACAGGCGGCCTGGATGGTGTCAACTACGAGGAGTTTGCATACGAAGGATATGGCCCGGGTGGCGTTGCTGTCATTGTTCATGTTCTGACGGACAATAAGAATCGTACGGCGGCAGAAGTCCGGCATGCGTTCAAGAAGAATGGTGGCAACCTGGGGGAAAATGGAAGCGTCTCATTCATGTTTGACCGAAAAGGGTATATTGTGATCGAAAATGAAGATGGCGCCATTGATGAAGATGACATCACGCTAGAAGCTATTGAAGCGGGTGCAGAAGATATTGCAACCGTGGAAGGTGCCTTTGAAATTTATACAGAGCCGGAACATTTCCAGCATGTGCGTGATTATTTAAGGGAACAGCAATATGATCTGGCCGAAGCGGAAGTGACGATGTTTCCGCAGACATATGCGAAACCTAAGGAAGAAGATGCGGAAAAGATGCTTCAGTTGATTGATATGCTGGAAGATAGCGAGGACACACAAGATATTTACCATAATATGGAGACAACAGCATGAGGTCGTATTCCATAAAAACTTCTATTCCCGTCAGCTAAGGGAATGGAAGTTTCTTTCTTTCTTATGTTAGAATAGGGAAAGGGAGTTAAAAGGAGAAGGTTGCATGATAGCATATATAAAAGGAAAATTAACCAGCGTTCAGCAAGAAACAGTCATTGTGGACGTCCAGGGGATTGGTTATGAGATTGTCTGCACGAATCCATTTGCATTCCAGGCATCCATTAACCAACAAGTGACAATTAGTACATACCATTATGTCCGTGAAGATACACAAATACTATACGGTTTCCAGAATGATGATGAGAAATTATTGTTTACCAAGCTGATCACCGTCTCGGGAATTGGTCCAAAAGGAGCACTTGCTATTCTTGGAGGTGCAGATGCAGGCGGGCTCGTCAATGCTATTGAACGGGAGGATGATTCGTTTTTGACCAGTCTGCCCGGGATTGGCAAAAAAACAGCCAGACAAATGATTCTTGATTTGAAAGGGAAATTGCCTGCTGTGGCCCCCGCTGCAGACAGTACTGCAGAAACAATGGAGACAGAGCAAGCTGCACCGGAAGCAATCCAAGAGACACAAGAAGTGTTGAAATCCCTCGGTTATACAGATAAGGAGATCAGGGCGGTTGCATCAGATCTTCGGAAAGAAAAGAGCGGCAGCACGGATGAACTGGTGCGTAAAGCACTGGCATTATTAGTGGAACAGTGATAAGGTGGGATAATGATGGAAGAACGGATGGTCACAGGTGAACTGCAAAACGAGGATGCCTCTGTTGAACTCAGTCTCCGTCCCGCAAATTTACAACAGTATATTGGACAGCAAAAGGTGAAAGACAATTTAGGGATCTTTATTCAAGCGGCTAAAATGCGGGAGGAAGCGCTGGACCACGTGCTTTTATATGGGCCTCCAGGGCTTGGGAAAACGACATTGGCATCCATTATAGCCAACGAAATGGGCGTACAGTTCCGCTCCACTTCAGGTCCGGCAATCGAGCGCTCGGGTGATCTGGCTGCTATTTTGTCGTCATTGGAGCCGGGTGATGTCTTGTTTATTGATGAAATCCATCGATTACCAAGGTCAGTTGAAGAGATCCTGTATCCTGCAATGGAGGATTTCTTTCTTGATATTGTTATTGGAACGGGACCAAGTGCCAGGTCAGTGCGGATTGATTTGCCGCCATTTACGCTGGTTGGCGCAACGACAAGGGCTGGTTTGCTCTCGGCTCCGCTAAGGGATCGGTTCGGGGTGCTGAGCCGGCTGGATTTCTATGAACCTGATGAGTTATGTGAAATCGTGGAGCGGACAGCTGATATTTTTGAAACAACAATTACGCACGAAGCTTCTATAGAAATTGCCCGGCGGTCACGTGGAACACCGCGTATTGCTAACAGGCTGCTGAAACGAATCCGTGATATTTCCCAGGTGAAAGGGGAACAGCAAATCAGTCTTGGAACGACCGATCATGCATTGGACATGCTTCAGGTTGACGAGCAGGGCCTTGACCATATCGACCATAAGCTCCTGACCGGGATGATTGATGGGTTTCAGGGTGGACCGGTCGGACTGGATACCATTGCTGCAACGATAGGTGAAGAGCCGCAGACAATCGAGGATGTATATGAACCGTATTTACTGCAAACTGGCTTTATCCAGCGCACACCGCGGGGACGGCTCGTAACCCCGAAAGCATACCAGCATCTTGGAATCAGGAAGGAAGACGATTAATGGGAAAAATGTTTATCGTCATTGGGATCATCTTTGTGGCAATTGGTCTTATCTGGTCGCTTTTTGGTAAACTGCCGGGAGACATCACCATTAAGAAAGATAATTTCACTTTCCATTTTCCAATTGTGACATCCATTGTCGTTAGTGTTATTTTGTCCTTTATTATGTTTATAGTGGGGAAATTTCGTTAAAGAGGTTGTTCAAAAAGTCCGGTTAAAATGACACATCGAATTTCTTCGTTGGCTTGCTTTTCCGCTACTCATGTATTTAAATGCATACACTCCGTTGCTCAAAGCTACGCCGCCTCGAAATTTCGACGCACAGGACGTGCTAGTGCAGGCGCCCGCGCAGGACGTCGCGAACTTAGCCTGCCGGTCCTTTTTATCCTCCTTTTTGAACATGCACTTAAATCAGTAAGGAGAGCATCATGAATACAGAAGATTTTGATTTTCATTTACCAGAAGAACTTATCGCCCAGACACCACTGAAAAACCGGGATGCTTCCCGTCTGCTCGTACTTGACAGGGACAAAGACGAAGTGGAGCATAAACAGTTTACAAATATCAAAGACTATCTGCAGAAAGGCGATTGTCTTGTCCTGAATGATACGCGTGTACTTCCTGCCAGGCTGTATGGGATAAAAGAAGATACAGGAGCTAAAGTTGAGGTGCTTCTGCTGCATCAGCAGGAAGGCGACACGTGGGAAGTACTGGCCAAACCAGCTAAGAAAATTAAAGCCGGAACTGTCTTGCTGTTCGGTGAAGGAAAGATACGTGCAACATGTACGGAAATAAAGGATCATGGCGGTCGTATTTTGCAGTTGGACTATGACGGAATATTATATGAAATACTGGATGAGCTTGGAGAAATGCCGCTACCGCCCTATATAAAAGAGCAATTGCCCGAGAAAGAACGCTATCAGACAGTCTATGCAAAAGAAGAAGGCTCAGCTGCAGCTCCGACGGCAGGCTTGCATTTTACCAACACGTTATTGGACGAAATCAGGGCAATGGGTGTAACAATCGCGTTTATCACATTGCATGTCGGTCTTGGTACGTTCAGACCGGTAAGTGAAGATACGATCGATGATCATACGATGCATGCAGAGTTTTACCACATGTCACAGGAAACTGCAGACACGCTCGCTGATGTGAAAGCACATAATGGCCGGATTGTTGCGGTTGGGACAACGTCAACAAGAACACTGGAAACGATCGCCCGGGACAATAACGGTCAGTTCAGCCAATCAAGCGGATGGACAGATATTTTCATTTATCCGCCGTACACCTTCCAGGCCATCGACGGGCTGATCACCAATTTTCATTTGCCGAAATCGACATTGATTATGATGGTGAGTGCTTTCGCTGGCAGAGAGCGGATTTTGAATGCTTATCAAGAAGCTGTTCATGAACGCTACCGGTTTTTCAGTTTTGGCGACGCGATGCTAATTTTATAACGTCAAGAAGTATAAATTATGGACGACCTTATAAGTAAAACTAAGACTTTCACTATAATGACTTGGTGAAAGCCAAGTTTTTCTAATAACAAGGGCGTAAATAACCTATAACAAAGGAACGAATATGATGACTGCTATTACGTATGAACATATAAAAACATGTAGCCAGACGGGGGCTCGGCTTGGACGGGTGCATACCCCGCATGGCTCTTTTGATACACCGGCGTTCATGCCTGTCGGGACATTGGCAACAGTGAAAACAATGAGTCCGGAAGAATTACAGGAGATGAATGCAGGCATTATTTTATCCAATACATACCATTTATGGCTGCGGCCGGGTGAAGACATTATCCGTGAAGCTGGTGGCCTGCATCAGTTTATGAACTGGGATGGTGCCATATTGACGGATTCAGGCGGTTTCCAGGTCTTCAGCCTTAGTGATATGCGTGATATCAAGGAAGAAGGTGTTCATTTCCGTAATCACCTTAGCGGGGAAAAATTGTTCCTGTCACCGGAAAAGGCTATGAACATTCAAAATGCACTTGGATCCGACATCATGATGGCGTTTGATGAATGTCCGCCATACCCGGCTTCCCATGACTATATGAAAGCTTCTGTGGAACGGACATCACGATGGGCCGAACGCTGTTTACAGGCGCATGCGCGTCCGGATGAACAAGGTTTATTCGGCATTATCCAGGGTGGGGAGTATGAAGACTTACGGAAACAAAGTGCTCATGATCTGGTTTCACTTGATTTTCCAGGGTATGCGGTTGGCGGACTCTCCGTCGGGGAACCGAAAGATGTCATGAACCGGATGCTGGAGTCCACGACACCGTTGATGCCTTTTCATAAACCGCGCTATTTAATGGGAGTTGGATCACCGGATTCCCTGATTGACGGGGCTATCCGTGGCATTGACATGTTTGACTGTGTGCTGCCGACGAGAATTGCGCGCAATGGCACATGTATGACATCTAATGGCAGGCTGGTTGTCCGGAATGCCAAGTATGCCCGGGATTTCAGTCCGCTTGATGAAAATTGCGACTGTTATACTTGCAGGAATTATACAAGGGCCTACATTCGCCATTTGGTAAAATGCAATGAAACATTCGGATTCAGGCTTACTACTTACCATAACCTTCATTTTCTGTTAAAATTAATGCAACAAGTACGAACAGCTATCGCTGAGGATCGGCTTGGTGATTTTAAAGAGGCATTCTTTGAACAATATGGTTTCAATGAGAAGGATGCAAAGAATTTTTAATAAAGGAGGGAACAGTTTATGGGGACACTGGCATCGTTACTGCCAATTATTTTAATGTTTGTCATTTTTTATTTCCTGCTTATCCGCCCACAGCAAAAGCGGCAGAAGCAAGTGAAACAAATGCAGGCGGATTTGCAAAAGGGAGATGAAGTCGTGACGATTGGCGGTCTGCATGGTGCTATTCATGCAATTGATGAAGATACCGTCGTTCTTCAGGAAGCAAACGGCCCTAAGCTTACGTTTGACCGCTCAGCGATCCGGGAAGTAAAAGACAAGGCACAATAACACTTTATGAATGGGTACATAAAGGGAATAAAAAAAGAAGTCAGTCCAACTCGGACCGGCTTCTTTTTGTTTGTTCATGCTTTTTCTCCTTTGACCATGTTGACGCCGATAATTCCCCCGGCCAGGGCGGCAAGGATAAAACCTATATGATTGAATGATTGTTCCGCAGAAAATCCTTGCTGATAGCCGAGATATTGCACCAAAAATGTAAACAGGGTGAATCCGATCCCTGTGACGGAACCGATAATCCAGCCTTTTTCTTTGCTTTTGACTCCGGCTATCAAGCCTCCAGTAAATAAAATAATCAGTCCGGCCGCGAGTGTAATCCATGATAATAGCGTTTCATCCATTGTTGTAAATTGAAGCAGAAAAGCAAGAATGATGCTTGTCACTAACATCAGTCCAAGAACTGCGATCCATCCATACAGCAGTGCAGTAAATTGTTGCCTATGCATGCTATTCGTTCCTCCTTTCCACAGGTAGTCCTTGTACTGTTATCCTATTCGGACAAACAGTGAAAAAGACTGAAAATATTTTTTGTTTTTGCTGCATACAGTTGTAGAAGGACAATCTTTTACTAAGAAAGAGGATGGCGTATGGATGTTATCTTAGCAGCAGTAATCTTCGCCGTTAGTTATGTATTTATTATGACGGAAAAGGTGAACCGTGCCATTGTCGCACTCGCCGGTGGAATGCTGCTGTTATTGACAGGTATTTATCGTGTGAATGATGTGTTCCTTCACTACATTGACTGGAACACCATTGCGTTATTGTTTTCCATGATGGTACTTATATCCATTACGGAAAGAACCGGTTTATTTTCATTTATTGCGATTCGCTTTGCCCAGCAGGTGAGGGGGGCGCCAGTTCCGCTGATGGCAGGAGTGTGTGTCCTGACCGCTTTAGGATCAGCATTGCTTGATAATGTGACGACGGTCCTTATATTGGTGCCCATTGTTCTGAAAATCACCAAACAGCTCCAGCTTCCCGCATTTCCGTACTTGCTGGCAGTCATTTTCAGTTCTAACCTGGGTGGTACCGCAACCCTTATTGGTGATCCGCCGAATATTATGATTGGACAGGCCGTTGATCATCTAACGTTTTTATCTTTTATCATCCATTTGGCTCCGATTGCCGTGATCATGTTTATCATCATGCTCGCAATATTGCTCCCGCTATTCAGGAAGAGGCTCTTCACCAGTGTTTCAAACAGGGAAAAGCTGATGGAGATGGATGCATCAGCCTATCTTGTCCATAGCCCAATGCTATATAAGTCTATCACTGTTCTTGCGATGACTTTGACCGGCTTTATTCTTCATGCCTTTCTTCATATCGATCTGACAGTGGTTGCATTAACTGGTGCCATTCTTCTGCTGTTGTTGACGGAAAGGGAGGTGTCCACGGAAAAAGTTTTTTCACAAGTGGAATGGGTGACATTGTTTTTCTTTATTGGTCTATTTGCATTGGTTGGCGGTCTACAGGAAGTGGGCATCATTGATGAATTGGCTAGGGGAATCGTACTCTGGACAGAAGGGGATTATGTCACTGCAGCGATTCTGATCTTGTGGATCTCCGGGTTGTTTTCCGGAATTGTGGACAACATTCCATTTGTTGCGGCAATGATTCCAGTTATTGAAGAATTTGAAAGCTATGGCATGGTATATTTGGATCCCATTTGGTGGTCACTGGCCCTTGGAGCTTGTATGGGTGGGAATGCGACACTGATAGGTGCTTCTGCTAATGTGGTTGTTGCAGGACTTGCCGAAGGAGAAGGGGAGAAGCTATCATTTCTGCGTTTCATGCTGTATGGCGTGCCATTTGTCTTACTGTCCCTTATTATTGCAACAATTTACCTGTATATCCGCTATTTAATTCCATATATGGCATAACCAACTTGGCTTATTGCTTAATGGCGAAAGCCTTAGTTGCACTTGTGCAGTAACAAGGTATTTACGCTTTCTCAACTGCGAAAAAAACATAACGCTGATAATTTCAGCGTTATGTTTTTTAATGGCTCTTTTCGCAAACGTTGTTGTTTTTTCAGTGCAGTTGATATAAACTGCAACACAGTGAAAATTCTCTTTAGTGAATAACGGGTTCAGTTATAGGAGAGAAAACATTAGATAAAATAATAATTAGGAGTGCAAATAACATAGCGTTACGTTATTACTCCTTTTTTCGTTGATATACCAACGTTTATAGTGTTTTAATACCTGAATTGGCAATGTAATTAACAACATTTTTATCAAACGTACATAAATTTATGTACTACTTCTGATTGACTCGCTAAAAAGTGAATCGATTAGAATGTTGATTTCATTGTTATTTGGAATGACGATCCCAAATCGTTTCTGGTTCTTCTAGAAGTTTTGGGATGTTAAAATGTTTATATGTATGTGAATGTTTGTATGAAAGAAGAGGTTTTAAACTTTATACGACAAACGGGCCATATTGTTTAGGAGGAAACGTATTGATAATTAGGGAGATAAAGACATCGGATGCAGAAAGGTTTGCCAACCTTACTCCACAGATCGAGGCAGAATCTGAATATATGCTTTGGGAAGCTGGGGAAAGAAACGTTCAAGTCGAACAACAACTGAAGATGATTGAGAGTATTGAACAAAAAGGAAATTCCACCATACTTGTTGCTGAAAATGATAACAAAGAATTGGTTGGGTTCTTGATGGCTGTTGGCGGAAATGCAAAGAGAAATAAACATTCAGCCTATATTGTTATGGGAATTTTAGGGGAATATAGGGGAAAAGGAATAGGCGCAATGTTATTTAAAAAGTTGGAGCAATGGGCGTTTAACCATAATATACATCGTTTGGAATTAACTGTGGTCACTCGCAATAAGGCAGCCATATCGTTATATAAAAAAGTGGGTTTTGAAATTGAAGGAACAAAAAGACACTCCTTATTTATTGATAGCGAATTCGTTGATGAATATAATATGTCAAAACTCTTATGATTCTAGTTTATGCCGCAAACGGGCTCTATTCTCTAGTAAGGAATACTTTCATATTGCACAAAATCGCCAAGAATGAGCACAAAGGAAATAAGATTTTATTAGTCGAATAGCTTGTTAAAGGAAAATTAAAAAGCTTCTTTAAACTTCTTAGGCAAGTGATATAATGGAAATATGCAATAATCGCGTTTTCCTCAAGGGAGGTCGGCGCACCCTGTCGGTTGTAGTGTCTTGCGATACGCTATAACGGAAGGGGGTGTTGCCTTGTCTATTTTTGAGACAATGGTTCTAATGATCGCTTTTGCAACACTCGTTGTAACGATTATAGACCATAAGAAATAGACCTCCCTGAGTTTTAGCGAACGGGTGAGGTCTATTTCTTACTCGCGCTGACCCCTCTTGAAGGGGAGCGATTAATTGCTGACCGGAGATATTGCCGTATCTTCGGTCTTTTATTAGTTTATGTCTTATACCTTTTTCTATGTTTATTGTAACACAGAAAATGGTTTTCAAACAAAAAAATTCATTGTTTTTTAGCTCTCATACAACGCAGCTCTCAGTTTAGCGAAATTGTATAAACTACTTGAGAAAAGATATTCAATTAAAGGACGTGCTAATCGAATAACTGTATCCTTCTGAATAGGGCCAGATAGTGAAGTAACTTATTGTGTTTGTATCGAAACTTTCGGATGGGGGCATTTAATGTCAAAAGAAACTGTAATGTTAATTGGAATAGCTTTGACGTTTTTAGTTGGTGTATTTAATTATCTTTCCAGTAATACAGAAGGGAAGATGAAGAATTAATAGAATTAAAGATCGATGATAAAACCTTAGTAAGACGAACATTTTTTTATGGTTCTGCTAAAACAACAATAACTTTTAGCATTGATTTTACCACAGGAGATTTTACACAAAATAATTCAAATCCATCTGTTGAGGTAATAAACTATAAACACAAAGATTTAAAAACGTTAATAACTAATTAAAGTGTCTGTTCCAAAATGGGCGCGGAACGGGCGCGATTGTAGAAAAAGAAAAATAAATTATAACGATTTAATAACGCTCAGATATATTCTGAGCGTTTTTGCTTGTTATTTATATTGTTAATTTACGGTAAAAGAATATCAGTTAGTGTGTTTTTTTACCTTGATATTAGCATTTTTTTCTCTCCCGGAACTGAACCCGTTACTTTAGAAAACAGCCTTTCTAATTTATCCATTTTTGTAAGAGCGGTATCTGCCTTAGCTCATCTTTAGTTATGAACCGTAAAATAAATAGGAATAGGAGATAAACACAAGACAGCAGGGCGACAATCAGGATAAAATAAAACAAATTCGTTTCAAGGCCTGTGAAGGTATTTTTTAAATAGTGACCGCTCCCCCATGTTGCTGCGATCAGCACCCCCATTTTCAAAAGATCTTTCCAAGGTATCATGAACCTTATTTCCTTATAAAGGCTTGCCAGGTGTAAGAGCGTTACAAGAATGACACCGACAGACATCGCGATTGCAACACCATTTATTCCGAATGTTGGGTTTGAAGCAAGTAAAAAGAGTACGGTCAGTTTGATTGCTGCTCCGATCAGACTGTTCCACATGGCCGGCTTGGCCAAGTCCATTGCCTGTAATGCTGCCTGTAGTGGAGACTGAATATAAAGCAAAAGAAAGAAGGGAGCCATCAGCACCAGGAAGTTGCTTGCGTTAGCTGTACCGTACATGAATGTCAGTATTGGTTCGGCAAATAATGTAAGTACAACAGTTGCCAACCCCCCGGAAGCGAATGAAATCCGAATAGCCTGATGAATCCGATAATGGATAAGGCTGTTGTTTTTGTGTGCGTCTGCTTCAGATATCGATGGCACAAGGGCAATGGATAACGAATTTGTTATGAAAGTAGGCAGGAACAGCAATGGTAAAACATAACCAGTGAGTTCCCCATATTGTTTGGTTGCCAGTGAACTGGAAATGCCCGCAAGTGCCAGACTTTGGGCGACAAGAATAGGTTCAAGGAAATGTGATATATTCCCAATCAGCCTGCTTCCTGTACTTGGCAGGGATATGGAAAAAAGCTCCTTAACGGTTTCCTTGCTCGACCATAGATATTGGAAGAAACGGTGTCTGATTTGGACAACTTTATTCCGTTTGAATAACCAGACAAGAAATAGTAATGATGCAAGCTCACCGAGAATCACACTGAACATGGCCCCGGCAGCGGCAAATTCCACCCCATATGGCAAAAGCAGATTGACAAAAAAAGCAACAAATGTGATTCGAACTGCTTGTTCAATCACAAGCGCATAACTTTGCGGTTTCATGTTTTGCCGGCCCTGGAAATACCCCCGAAGAACCGAAGTTACGGCAGTGATTGGCACAATCGGACTTATGGCGATTAACGGATACATCGTTCTTTCATCTGTGAGCAGCGTTGAGGCAATGAATGGTGCTGCAAGAACCATGCCGACCGTGAAAACAATGCTTGCAATGCCTGTGATAAGTAGTGATACAACAAGGATTCGCTTTACTTTGGCACGGTCATGCTTAGCCTCTGCTTCCGATACCCGTTTGGAGATGGCTACAGGGAGTCCCAGCTGTGTCAGGGTGATGACAAGGAATAATGTAGGCAACGCCATCATATAAAGGCCAACCCCTTCTTCGCCCATTACCCTGGCCACTACGAGTCGGTTGATAAAGCCTAAGAGTCTGGTTACCATACCTGCCGCTATAAGGATTAATGTCCCCTGCAAAAATGTTTGTTTGCTCAATATGGCCAACCTACCTTCTCAAAAAATAAAATTTCAGATACAATAATGTATATGCATCTGAATAGGCCAAGCATGACAAGCATCATTCTATTACGAGAGAAAGCCATTAAAGGGCGTGTTCAAAAAGGAGGATAAAAAGGACCGAGAAATTCGAGGCGGCGTAGTTTCGAGCATAAGGAAAGCTACCCTGAGCTGCATTGCACGCAGGAAAGTGGTCTTCTTTCCCAAGGAGCGGAGAAACAAGCCAACGAAGAATTTCAATGTGTCATTTTTACCGGACTTTTTGAACAACCTCTTAAAGGGGAGGGAATGTTCGTGGAAACACTCAGAACAGTTCACGAATGGAAACAGAAAGTTCTGCCTGCTTTAGAAAGTAAAGCCAGTGAATTCCGGCTTATGGGATATGATAAAACCACAAGGGAAGATGTGTGGAGTTGCCTGAATGAAAAAGTTTGGAAAGGTGATCCATCCAAGCGGCTGTTTGAAATAGTTCAGGATATATTCCAGCTTTCGTCAAATGTTTATATGAGTTATTTGACAATTAATGCCCATCAGGATGATAATTTAATGGCTTCGATTGCTGCGCTTACGGATAACAGTGCGGGCGAAGCGGACTAGGAATACATACATATGGAATTGTTTTGTTTAAGCGGTTCTAAGGAGGCTACCATTGGATGAAAAACAGAGGCAGAATTGTTGCCTTTTTTCTGATTGTCTTATTGTTCGCAGGAACAATCGGAACAACGGTAACAGGCATTACGAAGGATATTAACTTAGGCCTTGATCTTCAGGGCGGCTTTGAGATTTTGTATGAAGTAGAGCCGGTTGAAGAAGGGCAGGAAACGGACAGGGCTTTGCTGGAGTCGACGGTCCAGATACTGAACGACCGCGTGAACCGCCTTGGCATCAGTGAGGCGAATATTGATATTGAAGGCGACGATCGAATTCGCGTGCAGCTTGCCGGCATTAAAAATCCAGAAGAGGCCCGGGAGATTTTATCCACTTCTGCAAGGGTCACGTTCAGGAATGTGGATGATGAGAAACTGATGGATGGAAGCAACCTGGTTGAAGGAGCGGCCCAGCAGGATTTCCATCCCCAGACAAATGAACCGATTGTTACCTTGAAGCTGAAAGATGCATCGGAATTCCGTGACATCACAAGTAAGCTTTCGGCGAAATATGAACCAGGCGTTCCATTCCCGCAGCGTAAAGATTTGCTTGTCATTTGGATGGATTACCAGGAAGGAAATTCGTTCAAAGAAGAAGTACAGAAAGAAGATTCCAAATATGTTTCAGCAGCGGGTGTTAAAGAAACGCTGAATACGACTGACGTGATGATTGAAGGGAATTTCACCGTGGAATCGGCACAGCGCCTTGCTGATATCATTAATGCTGGTTCACTTCCGGTCAACATGACAGAACTGTATTCCAATACGGTGGGGGCACAGTTTGGTGAACAGGCACTGGATAAAACCGTGTTCGCCGGGATTATTGGGATCAGCCTTATCTTTTTATTCATTATGGCTGTCTATCGTTTTCCTGGTGTCATTGCCGCCATTAATCTGAGTGTGTACATCTATCTGATTCTACTCGTCTTTAATCTTATGAATGGTGTACTGACATTGCAGGGAATTGCAGCACTCATTCTTGGTGTCGGTATGGCGGTGGATGCCAACATTATTACTTTCGAGCGGATTAAAGAAGAGCTCCGGGAAGGCAAATCCATATTCGCGTCATTTAAAGCGGGCTCCAAAAACTCGCTTAGAGCCATTGTGGACGCAAATATCACAACGATGCTGGCAGCAGCTGTCCTGTTCATTTTTGGCACCAGTTCGGTCAAAGGGTTTGCGACGATGCTAATCCTCAGTATCGTTATAAGTTTCCTGACAGCGGTCTATGGAACCCGTTTGTTGATGGGGCTGTGGGTCAGAAGCAAATTTTTGCGAAACCGTCCGGGCTGGTTCGGTGTGAAGAAAAAGGACATGAAGGATATCGCTGATACAGCGGAGAGGGAGCCGAAAGCATTTGGCAGGAACCCCAATGTTGTGCAGCACCGGCGAAAATTCTTTATCGCATCAGCGGTTATGGTTGTTCTTGGTGCAGTGTCACTGGGTATCTTCCAGTTGAATCCGGGAATTGATTTCACCAGTGGATCGCGTATTCAGCTTGCAGCAGATGAGAGTCTTGACACGGAAGAAATTAAAAATGGCTTGGAGGAACTTAATTTGCAAGCCAAATCGGTTGTCCTGACTGGCAATAATCATGAGGGTGCCGTTCTCCGGTATGACCAGGTGATTGATGAAGAGAGGATTGCAGATGTGCAAGCGTATTTCAAAGAAAACTTCAATGCGGATACGAGCGTGAGTGTTGTTTCACCGATTGTTGGAGAAGAACTGGTGAAAAATGCGCTATATGCTGTTGCAATTGCATCCGTCGGCATTGTTCTATATGTGACACTAAGGTTTGAAATGTTTTTTGCCATTACATCAATTATCGCGCTTGTTCACGATGCGTTTTTCATACTGGCTATTTTCAGCCTGACCCAGATTGAATTTGATGTGACCATTGTGGCAGCCATCCTGACCATTATTGGGTATTCCATTAATGATACGATTGTCACGTTTGACAGGATACGGGAGAATTTGCGCTTAAAGAAACGGGTCAAATCGTTTGGAGAACTTGCTAAAATTGTCAACAGAAGTCTTGTGCAGACGATGACGAGAAGTGTGAATACAACTGTTACAACGATGATTGCCGTACTTGCTTTTCTGTTTCTCGGTGCACAGTCAATTACCGGTTTTGCGATTGCACTTGCCGTCGGACTGCTCGCAGGAACGTATTCTTCTTTGTTCCTCGCATCACAGCTCTGGCTGGTCTGGCGCAGCAGAAATATCAAAAACAAGCCGGTTGTCTTTGCCAAAAAGAAACGTACAGAAGGCCCGCAAGTGTAATAAGGGCAAGATAACCAGGACCCCCGAAATAATTCTTTCGGGGGTTTCTTTGTGGTTAAAGATAGAAAAAATAGGGTAATTTATTCTGACAGGCATTTCGTTTAAAGGAGGTTTATGTGTGCGAGGGCAAACGTACGTCATTCTTGCCATTATTTTTGTCATTATTGTCTCCGTCTTTGCTGTGAGCAACGTCGGTCCTGTTGAAGTCAATTATCTTTTCGGAACGGGAGAAGCACCACTCATACTCGTGATATTGTTCTCTGTATTGATGGGCGGAATTATTACAGCTTCTTCGGGACTTGTGAAAATAGTCCGGCTGCAACGGGAATTGAAACAATTGCAGACAGAGCGGGATCGAATGAAGGATGCGCTCAAGGAACATGGGCTTGAGAACGAATCGGAAGCCGAAGCAGATGTCAATTCATTTGAAAAATAATACAATAGGAAACGTAATTGCTCCCTGTCCCAATCTCTTGTATACTAGATTAGTCAGGGGTGAGTACATGTTACAGAGCAAGATGAAATGGAAGTTTCCGGAAACACCAACAGAGCCTGCAAGTTTGGCTACTGGCAAATTCTCACCGCTCATCAGCGAATTATTAATGCAGCGGGGCATCACGTCAACTGAAGATGCTGAGAAATTTTTAACGCCTGATTTAGAGCAATTATATAGTGTAAAGTGGTTATCAGATATGGAGAAGGCAACGAACCGTGTACAAAAAGGAATCGAGGACGGGGAAAAGATTCTTGTATATGGTGATTACGATGCAGATGGTGTCAGTTCGACGTCCATTATGATGGAAACACTTCAGCAGCTTGGGGCTGATTGTGATTATTATATACCGAACCGTTTCACGGAGGGGTACGGACCGAATGAGGAAGCTTTCCATGCCGCTTACGACAATGGTTTTCGGCTTATTATAACGGTAGACACAGGTATTGCCTCTGTGCATGAAGCAGAGGTCGCAAAACAGCTCGGTTTGGATTTGATTATTACCGATCACCATGAAGTGCAGGACGAGCTGCCGGACGCTTATGCAATCGTTCATCCCAAATGTTCATCTGACTACCCGTTTAAAGAACTTGCCGGGGCAGGAGTGGCACTGAAGTTCGCCGAAGGACTGCTCGGCTCCTTTCCGAAGCAATTTCTGGATCTGGCGGCAATTGGAACCATCGCTGACCTGGTACCGCTGACTGGTGAAAACCGGGTCATTGCCCATTACGGATTACAGCGATTGGCCAATACAGCCAGGCCCGGATTAGTGGCCCTAAAGAATGTCTGCGGCTTACAGGGGCATGTCAGTGAAGAGGATATTGGTTTTTCGATAGGTCCCAGACTAAACGCAGTGGGCAGATTACAAGATGCTTCTTTAGCTGTTCAGCTTTTGCTTGCTGAAAATGGTGATGAAGCAGCTGACATGGCTCAGGAAGTGGAATCCATTAATCGGGAACGGAAGAAGATTGTCAGTGAAATTGTGAAAGAAGCCGAGGATATGGCAAATCCGGTAGATCACCAGGGTGTCATTGTTGTCGCCAAAGAAGGCTGGAATGAAGGTGTTCTGGGCATCGTGGCGTCAAACCTTGTCCGGAAATATGACCGTCCGGCAATTGTTCTGTCTGTTTTTCCCGAGAGAGGTGAAGCAAAAGGGTCTGCCCGAAGTATTCCAGCGTTTGATTTATTTTCGAACTGTATGAAGATAAGGAATGTTTTTACACAATTTGGTGGGCATGCCCAGGCAGCAGGTATGACACTGCCGCTAGAAAATGTAGAGACATTGAAACAAGAACTGGACAGCCTAATCTTCCAGCAACTCTCAAAAGAAGACTTCACTCAGGAGATTGCTATTTCGAAAACAATTACGATTCCGGAAATAAATGAAGAACTCGTGGCAGAAATTAATCAGTTGGCACCATTTGGTATGGCTAATCCGAAACCGTTGTTCCACTTGAAAGACGTACCAACGGGTATGCGCCAAATTGGCAGTGGTAAAAATCATCTGAAATTGCAATTCCAAAAAAATGGTCAAAAACTGGATGGCATCGGATTTGGTTTCGGCGGCCTTTATCACCAGCTATCACCGCAAACACCAGTATCGGTGGCCGGAGAGCTGAATATTAATGAGTGGAATGGGTTCAGAAAAGTTCAGATTGTTATCCAGGACATGCGGATTGATGAATGGCAGCTATTTGACCATCGTGGAACAAGAATGTTAGACATCACGCCGTATGTGCGCCATGAAACTGGACATGTTGCAGTATTTCAACAGCTTCCGGATGAAAATGACATGCCGGATAACGTCGTATGCGTTACATATGATACAGACATTAGCAGTTTAAAAGGTATTCACACCTTATACTTGTATGATATGCCACCAAGTTTAACGATACTGGAGAGCCTGGTGAAAGAACTTCATCCAGATACGATTCATGCATGTTTTTACCTGCAGGAAAGTGCGTTTATGAAGGCTTTTCCATCAAGAGAAGACTTCAAATGGTTGTACGGGATTCTGGCCAGGCAAAAAACAATCCATTTACAGAAAGACTTACCGATGATTATGGACGCGAAAGACTGGACAAAGGATAGAATTCTGTTTATGTCGAATGTGTTTTTTGAGCTGGATTTTGTTAAAATAGAGAATAATGTTATGCAGCTGAACAAAAAACCTTCACAGAAGGATCTTAGTGAGTCAGGCCTGTATCAGGAACGGCTGAACAGAACTGATATCGAAAAAACACTTTATTATTCAGCATATAATGAATTGAAAACGTGGTTTGCTACTTGTTTGGAACGCAGGCTAGAGCCCGAGGAGGAAATGATTGATGGATTATAAAAATTATATAAAAATAGTCGAGGACTGGCCGAAAGAGGGTATACAGTTCAAAGATATAACACCATTAATGGATAACGGAAAAGCTTTCAAAGCAGCTGTTGATGAAATAGTAGCATTTGCAGATGAGAAAGACATCGATCTTGTTGTCGGACCGGAAGCAAGGGGATTCATTATTGGATGTCCGGTTTCTTATGCCCTGGAAGTTGGCTTCGCTCCCGTACGTAAAGAAGGCAAGCTTCCGCGGGAAGTGATTAAAGTTGATTATGGTCTCGAGTATGGCAAGAATGTTCTTACCATCCACAAAGATGCAATTAAACCCGGGCAGCGCGTACTGATTACAGATGACTTGCTTGCCACGGGCGGTACGATTGAGGCGACAATCCAACTAGTGGAAGCATTGGGTGGCATTGTTGTCGGCTGTGCATTTCTGGTGGAACTGTCCTATTTGAACGGATCAGACAATCTGGAAGGCTATGACGTCCTGACACTCACAAGCTTCTAATCTTGAATATAAAAGGTCTGGCTGAACCATCGTCAGGCCTATTCTTGTTATAGAGGAAGTAATTTCCGCTTACCAATACGAGAAAAATAAATGGAAAGGGAAAGTGTTTTTCTTTACATTTCCCTATATTTTTTTAATACTATTAGAAAAGAGACGTGGCATTCCCCGAATAAAAGCATTGCCGTGTGGAGCGGAAACGCACTGATGCTGAAACCGGGAGAAAATCTTTGTCCGGCTGAATTCAGGTGATTCTATATGGCAAAAGAAGGAATAATGACAAGTGAAGAAGTGATTGACAAGGCCCGCCATTATCTTACAAAAGAAGATACTGATTTTCTCCAGCGTGCATATGCGTTCGCCAGGGATGCACATAGAGATCAGTTCCGTAAATCCGGTGAGCCTTATATCGTACACCCAATCCAAGTCGCTGGAATACTGGTCGACCTTGGTATGGACCCGGTGACAATTGCAGGCGGCTTTCTGCATGATGTTGTTGAAGATACACAAGTGACACTGGAAGATCTGGAAGCTGCGTTTGACAATGAAGTGGCCATGCTTGTCGATGGTGTTACCAAGCTTGGCAAAATTAAATACAAATCAAAAGAAGCAATCCAGGCGGAAAATCATCGGAAAATGTTTGTCGCCATGGCCAGGGATATCCGGGTGATTCTGATCAAACTTGCCGACCGGCTTCATAATATGCGTACATTAAAACATTTGCCGCCGGATAAGCAGCGTCGGATATCAAATGAAACGCTGGAGATTTTTGCCCCACTGGCCCATCGGCTCGGGATTTCGACGATAAAATGGGAGCTGGAAGACACAGCACTGCGCTATTTGAATCCGCAGCAATATTACCGCATTGTCCAGCTAATGCGGCAGAAGCGCAACCAGCGGGAAACATATATTGAGGAAGTTATCGATGAAGTGAAGAATCAGCTAAGCGACGTGGACATTGAGGCAGATATTTCGGGAAGGCCAAAGCATTTGTACAGTATTTATCGTAAAATGGCCAAACAGAGTAAGCAGTTCAATGAAATTTATGATTTGCTGGCAGTGCGTATTATCGTCAACAGCATTAAAGATTGTTACGCCGTGCTTGGGATCATCCATACATGCTGGAAACCGATGCCCGGCAGATTTAAAGATTATATTGCGATGCCGAAACCGAATCTGTATCAGTCTTTGCACACGACAGTCATTGGTCCAAAAGGGGATCCGCTTGAAGTGCAGATCCGGACAAAAGAAATGCATGAAATCGCAGAATATGGTATTGCTGCACACTGGGCCTATAAAGAGGGCAAGCGCTCCAGTAAAGACAATAAATCGTTTGAGGAAAAACTGACGTGGTTCAGGGAAATTTTGGACTGGCAAAGTGAGACGCACGATGCGGAAGAGTTCATGGAAACCTTGAAAGTTGATTTGTTTTCGGATATGGTGTATGTTTTCACGCCAAAAGGTGATGTCATTGAACTGCCATCAGGATCCGTTCCACTTGATTTCGCCTACCGGATTCATACGGAAGTGGGGAACAAAACAATCGGGTCCAAAGTGAATGGAAAAATGGAGCCGCTTGATTACAAACTGAAAAACGGGGATATTGTGGAGGTGATGACTTCCAAACATTCGTACGGTCCATCGCAGGACTGGCTGTCGATTACCCAGACATCCCAGGCAAAAAGCAAAATTAAGCAATTCTTTAAAAAGCAGCGCCGCGAGGAAAATATCAGTAAGGGCAAAGAAGCCGTTGAAAAAGAAATTCGTGCCCTTGGTATTGAGCCAAAGGAAGTGCTTATTCAGGATAATCTAAAACGTGTTTTTGAGAAGTTCAATTTCACCAATGAAGAGGATATGTATGCTGCGGTCGGGTATCAGGGAATAACAGCCGCATTGATAGCAACCCGTCTGACGGAAAAAACCCGGAAAACAAAGCTGAAAAAGCAACACTTGGAAGACACACTGGAAGAAGTGAAAAATGATACGCCACCGAAGAGAATGCAAAAACGCGATTCGGGTGTCAAAGTAGAGGGTGTAGATAACCTGTTAGTACGCCTGTCGAAATGTTGTAATCCGGTTCCAGGTGATCCAATTGTCGGTTATATTACAAAAGGCAGGGGTGTGTCCGTTCATCGGGCAGATTGTCCGAATGTTCAGACAGAAGAGGCGCAGCAGCGATACCTGCACGTCGAATGGGAAGACAGTCATACGGATAAAAAACAATATCATGTGGATCTGGAAATAACTGGATATGACCGCCGAGGATTATTGAATGAAGTGCTGCAGGCAGTCAATGAAACAAAAACAAATATTACGCATGTTAATGGCCGATCAGACCGGAACAGAATGGCCGTCATTCAAATTACAATTCTTATTCATAATACAGGTCATTTAAAACGGATTGTCGGGCGGATTAAACAGATTAAAGATGTTTATTCGGTCACTCGGACGATTCAATAGTTTTAGAAGGGGCAATGAAGAAATGAAAGCAGTGATTCAGCGTGCACTGGATGCGAATGTGACCGTGAATGGAACGGAGACCGGTGCCATAGAACAAGGCATGGTGGTCTTGTTAGGGGTCACGCATGATGATACGGAAGAGGATGCGGACTATCTGGCCGACAAACTGATTCATTTGCGCGTGTTTGAGGATAATAATGGCAAAATGAACGATTCATTAAAGGATGTCGGCGGGCAAGTCTTGTCTATTTCCCAGTTTACTCTTTATGCTGATACGAGAAAGGGAAGAAGGCCAAATTATTTAAAAGCGGCGAAACCGGAACAGGCTGAAGCCTTATACGATTATTTCAATGAACGTGTAAGGCAGCAGGGCATCAATGTGGAAACAGGTGAATTTGGAGAAATGATGCATGTGCAGCTGACCAATGCTGGCCCTGTAACCATTATACTCGACAGCAAAGACAGATAGCGGGAGCGCTGCCGTAAGCGTCTCCCGTTTTGTTATTGGTTCATGAAGTACGCATTCAATCCAGTTGCAATTCCGGTGGCAAGCTTTTTTTGATACGCGTCTGTCCGGATAAGCTGCTCTTTTTCAGCATTGGAAATAAACCCTGCTTCAACGAGGATGGCCGAAATGGCACTTTGCCTGGTCACCTGATAGTCCGCTTCACTAATCCCGCGGTCATTCGCTTCGGTTGCGCGGGTAATTCCTTTCTGTACAGAAAGGGCGAGCGCTTTATCATGATTGTCTTGATAGTATGTTCCAACACCGGCCACACCTGGCTTTTGTGGAAAACTGTTATAGTGAATGCTCACAAAAGCATCGGCCCGAGAGAGATTGGATAGAGAAGCCCTGGCTGCCAGCGAGACAAAACGGTCGGTCTCCCTTGTCAAAACGACCTCTGCGCCCATGGACGTGAGTGTTTGTTTCAACTCCTGGACGGTCTTTCGCGTAAACGTCTTTTCATTGGTTCCCCTGGCACCAATCGCACCACTGTCTCTCCCGCCGTGTCCCGCATCCAGCACAATTGTTTTTTGATCCAGAGCATTCGCATCTAACGGCTTGTTTTTGTCCCCGGGCTCAGGTGCTGTTGCTGCCTTTTTTTCTTCATCACGTCGCTGGGTTTTCACAATGTACTCATTGGCGATCCAGCCAGATTGATTAGGCGTTTTTATTTTCACCCAGTCATCCTGCTCATCAAGAATCGGGTGGGCCTCGTCACGATATACTTTACCAATCCGTTCGAAATCAAGACCTGGACCTGACCGCACATTCAGAATGTCTGTCTTGATGATGGCTTCGCCTGTTTGTGCCGCAGACGCGAAAGCGAAGTATAATGAACTGAGAAGGATGATTGCTGCTTTCTGATGGTACAAGGGAGATCTCCTCCGATCCGTTATTTGTTTTGTTTCTATTTTAATGGTGTATGGTACAAAAGTCGACCGTGAATGTGCTCAGTTATAGCTTATCCTGCCCATTCATAAAACAATTCCTTCATGGCAAAGCTAGAAGCAGTAAAGGAGGAATTGGATGCGTGTTCAGGACAAACAATGGAGTGCCGCAGTTAATAAAGACATATATGGTGCGGATTTTCATCGTTTTATGGAGATGGAAGACCAGTTTCATCATATGGAAATTGCCGAAGAGCTTGGCATAACGCTTGGTGAAGTGAAGCGGCTGAAGAAAAAAATAAACCGCACTTGACAACAGAAACAGGAAACATTAACATAAGAATCATTCCATGAATAGATGACGATAACCAGTGAGGGAAAAAGTAATCAGAACGCATATGGAAAGAGAGAAAATGTCATAGGCTGAAAACATTTTTGCATCATGCCCTGATGAACGACATTCCTTAGGTTCTATACCGAACTAAGACAGGTGTAGTAGGTATAGACGTTTTGCAGGCGTTAACTGTGAAGAGCGGATGTTTTTGAAACATCAACCAGGGTGGCAACGCGGGCAGGCTCCCGTCCCTTTTACTAGGGATGGGAGTCTTTTCTGTAGGCTGTTGTTTTTAAAAAGACTGTTGCTTTTTGTATCATCTTAGAGAATGTAACACTGCTGAACAATTTCCATAAACTGCGACGTAACTTTTTGAATGCTTTCCTCCAATTCTATCGGGGCAAAGTGCTAGTACGTCGCTGCGGAAAAATACTCCCTTTCCGCGGGGAACGCTTCAGCCTCCTCGCTCACTTTCGTTCGCTGTGGGGTCTTCAGACTGTTCCTTTCCCGCTGGAGTGTCGCATTTTTCCGCAGCTTAACGTTGTGTTCTGTCTTAATAGAGAAAACCCTTTAAACACTGATTTCATGGGCCTCACCCTGTCAATAAACAGAAATACACTGCCTGCGGAGGCAATATACGCAGACTCCTATGGGAACAGCACGAGTCCGAAGACCCCGGAGGAAGCGGTATTTGCTTCCGAGGAGGCTGAGGCCGTGCCCATGGAAAGCGGAGTATATTGCCGTAGCGACTCTAAGCACTTGATGGTAATTAGAACAGGAGAAAGCCTTACTAATGAGAGTTTTACTGTGTCGCAGTTTATATCAGTTGCACTGGAGATCCAACAAAGTTTAAGAAAAGAACCTTTGTATATGCTTGGTAAATTGATAAAGGGGGTATTTTAGGATGAGTAGTATGAAAGCACCAAGAGGGACGGTGGATATACTGCCGGAAGAAGCTGTGAAATGGCAGTATGTTGAAACGAAAATGAAAGATATTTGCAATAGATATCATTTCGATGAAATTCGGACACCTTTATTTGAACATACAGAAGTATTCCAGCGGGGAGTTGGCGATTCCACTGATATCGTCCAGAAAGAAATGTACACATTTGAAGACCGTGGGGGTAGAAGTCTGACACTGCGCCCGGAAGGAACTGCCTCTGTCGTTCGCTCGTTTGTACAACATAAAATGCATGGCAACGCTAGTCAGCCGGTAAAACTGTATTATTTTGCACCTATGTTCCGGTATGAACGGCCACAAAAGGGAAGAATGCGCCAGCTCAATCAATTTGGTGTTGAAGTGCTGGGAAGCTCAGACCCGGCAGCAGACGCGGAAGTGATCGATCTGGCCATGTCCTGTTATAAGGAACTCGGCCTTAAATCATTGAAACTTGTTATCAACTCACTCGGTGACAGTGAAAGCCGTGAAAGTCACCGGCAGGCCCTGGTTGACCATTTCACACCATACAAGGATGAATTATGCGGTGACTGCCAGACGCGGCTGGAACAAAATCCACTGCGCGTTCTGGATTGCAAGACGGACAAGGATCATCCGGCAATGGAGAACGCTCCATCCATTCTTGATCATTTGAATGCATATTCTGAAGGTTATTTTGAGAAAGTGAAAAGCTATCTGACACTAATGGGCATTGATTTTGAAGTGGATGCGAATCTGGTGCGGGGGCTTGATTATTACAATCATACGGCCTTTGAAATTATGAGTGAAGCGGACGGCTTTGGTGCTATTACAACACTTGCTGGTGGTGGAAGGTACAATGGCCTGACGGAAGAATTAGGTGGACCAGCTACACCGGGGATTGGCTTCGGAATGGGAATTGAACGGCTACTGATGGCACTGGAGGCCGAAAACATCGACATTCCCGCGGATAATGATTTGGACTGTTTTCTTATCGCGGTTGGGGATGAAGCTGACAAAGCATCTGTCAAGCTCATTCATGATTTACGCAGAAATGGTATCCAAATTGACAGGGATTACCAGGAGCGGAAGATGAAAGCGCAGTTTAAGGCAGCTGATCGCTATCGTGCAAAATACGTGCTGATTCTGGGAGAAAATGAAATGGACAAGCAATTGGTCAATGTAAAGGAAATGGAAACAGGCAATCAGGAAGAAGTGCCATTGGAACAAGCAGTGGCTTATTTACAGGATAAGCTGTCAGGAGGAAATAGCAATGCGTGAACGAATATTGGCTGGTACACTCGGTGAAAAGAATATGGAGCAGGAAGTAATGCTGAAGGGCTGGGTGCAGCGGCGCCGGGATCTGGGTGGTTTGATTTTTATTGATTTGCGTGACAAGTCAGGTCTGGTGCAAATCGTATTTAACCCGGATCATTCGACGGAAGCACTGAAGGTAGCCGAAACCGTACGGAGTGAGTATGTCATCGAAGTTCGGGGGCGAGTGGTTGAACGTGATCCGGACACGGTTAACCCGGCCATGGAAACAGGGGAAATTGAAGTGCTCGCATCCGAGGCTGTTCTTTTGAATAAAGCAAAAACACCACCATTTCTAATTCAGGAAGAAACAGATGTAGCGGAGGATTTGCGTCTGAAGTACCGATATATTGACCTGCGGCGGCAAAGCCTGCAGGAAACATTCAAAATGCGTCATCAGATAACGCAGTCCGTCAGAGAATTTCTTAATGATGATGGATTCATTGAAATGGAAACACCCATTCTGACAAAGAGTACACCAGAAGGGGCAAGAGACTATCTTGTTCCAAGCCGTGTGCATCATGGGGAATTCTATGCTTTGCCACAGTCGCCGCAACTGTTTAAGCAGCTTATCATGATGAGCGGTTTTGAGAAGTATTATCAGATTGCACGCTGTTTCCGGGATGAAGATTTAAGGGCTGACCGACAGCCGGAATTTACTCAAATTGACATTGAAACGTCATTTATGTCCGGTGACGAAATAATGTATATGACAGAAAAAATGATGAATCAGGTCATGGAAAAGGTAAAAGGAGAAACTATTCCGCAGCCATTCCCGAAAATGTCTTATGACGAGGCGATGGAACGTTTTGGTTCTGATAAGCCAGATACACGATTTGGGCTGGAATTGATCCAAGTGTCTGATGTCCTGGCAGATTCCTCGTTTAAGGTATTTAAAGATGCGCTTGAGGCCGGTGGAAAAGTGTCCCTTTTAAACGTGAAAGGGCAGGCAGCAAACTACTCGCGCAAAGCTATTGATAAGCTCACAGAGTTTGTGAAAATTTATGGTGCCAAAGGACTGGCATGGCTTAAGGCTGATAGTGGTGATTTAACCGGACCGATTGCCAAATTTTTAACAGACGAAGAGAAAAAAGGTCTCATTCAGCGTGCCGACGTTGAAGACGGTGATCTGCTCCTGTTCGGTGCAGATAAATCATCCGTTGTATATGACAGCCTGGGGGCATTGCGGCTGAAGCTTGGGAAAGAGCTTGATCTGATTGATGAGAACAAGTTCCATTTTCTATGGGTGACTGATTGGCCGCTCTTAGAGTATGATGAGGAGCTTGAACGTTATTTTGCAGCACACCACCCATTCACCAAACCGGTAGAGGAAGATTTGGACAAACTGGATACGAACCCCGCTGATGTCCGTGCCAACGCTTACGACCTCGTTTTGAATGGATATGAACTTGGTGGAGGATCTCTGCGTAATTATAAGAAAGAACAGCAGGATAAAATGTTTGAAGTGCTCGGTTTTTCACAAGAAGCAGCGGAGGAGCAGTTCGGGTTCCTGCTTGAGGCACTGGAATACGGCGCGCCACCACATGGCGGGATTGCATTGGGACTGGATCGTATTGTCATGCTGTTGGCCGGAAGAACAAATCTCAGGGATACAATCCTATTTCCGAAGACCGCTTCCGCTTCCGATCTGCTGACCGACGCACCCAGCGACGTCAGCAACGAACAGTTGGATGAGCTGTCTATTCAGGTCCAGAAAGAAAAATGAGCCGGTTGACGAAATGTTAGTTGATTGTAACATCTGTCATGTATATTTCATGAAAGAGGATATTGATAAATCTTACGGTGTATGTTAAATTATAAATACACTAAAGGTTCATGAACCACTTCAATCCTGATGTGTTCGTCTGAAGCATTCGTTTTGACCGAACACTTTTATAAAAGGGAGCCCGCATAGGTTTTCGTGTTGCGTGCAAGCCTATTTTATAGGAAGTACAACACACATGGAACAGGGCACCCACCTGCCGCGAGCGGGATCAAAACCAAGAGCAGACGGCACAATTGGGATTGGTTACATAATGACATATCTAAATAAAAAGGAATCGGCGATGTGCCGATTCCTTTTTATGGTAAAGTCCAGTTAAGTATCACCTATTGATTGCCAGATCCATCTGCAACCTGCTGGAGGTTTCCGTTTTTATCCATACGGAACGATGGAGCCTGAAACGAACCCTGATCATCCAAAACGGTCATTTTACGAGCTCTATCCATGATCTGCATAAAGACTTGATAGTCTTCCTTCAGCGACTCAAGCTGTTTTTTTGACTCTGACAGCTGTTCTTTCAGTCCGCTTACCTCTTCTCTAAGCATTTTATTTTCTTCTTCCAATTTTTTAGCAGATTCTTTTGATTGATTGGAAGCATGATAGTCTTTTTTTACTTGCTTTAAAAATTGAATGACTGTATCCATTGTCATCGTTTGCCCAGCTTCGGTGTTTTCTGCCGGTACTGCTTCGCCGGAGACAGGCATTGTTTCTCCAGAGGCTGGTACTGCTTCGCCAGAGACAGGCATTGTTTCCCTGGAGGCTGGTACTACTCCGCCAGAGACCGGGATTGTTTCGTCAAGTCCTAGCAGTTCTTCGCTGGACTGTTCATTTGTTTGTGATACATGCATAATAGGCTCTTTCGCCTTTGTTGCATTCGCACGCTTTTTTTCTTTCCGCTGACGTTTGGCAAGTTCGATTGCATCAGTATATTTGTTCCTCACTTCCGCATTCCAGCGAAATCCGCAAGCGGCAGAAGTCCGGTTCAGTTTGTCGCCGACTTCTTCAAAAGCGTTTAATTGGGTGCTTCCTTCCCTGATGTGACGCAGAACTGTTTCTGCTAGTAATAAATCATCCTCATGTGACCAAGCATCTTGTCTCACTTTAGCCAATTTGGTTCAACTCCTTTTTCCATAACGGTGACTGCGATTTGTTGTAACAATTAAAAGAGGTTATTCAAATAGTTTAGAATAGCTGCACGTTTTTCTTCTGGTCGCGCATGTATTCATAGATTTTAACGTTGTTATTGATTAGTCTGACCGTTTGAAAAAGGATTTATACCTCTATAATCTATTATTATTTTTATCAGCCTGAATCTTGTCATGTACCTGCTTCAGAGCCTGTTCAAATTTGCCGGTACTTTTTGGTTTATAGTATTGTTTGTGTTTCAGCGTATCTGGCAAATACTGTTGGCTTACCCATCCTTCTTGATAGTTATGCGGGTATCTATAATCGAGGCCCCGGCCCAAGTCCTTTGCTCCCTGGTAGTGCGCATCTTTTAAATGTGCCGGTATTTCACCGATTTTGCCGCTGCGGATATCTGCCAGTGCACCATCAAGCGCCTTATACGCCGAATTTGATTTTGGGGAAAGGCAGAGTTCCACGATTGTTGCAGCCAGTGGAATACGGGCTTCCGGGAAACCAAGGCGATGGGCAGCATCAGCGGCAGCCACGGCACGGGGGCCTGCTTGCGGATTGGCAAGGCCGATATCTTCATATGCACAGACAATCATACGCCGTTCAATGCTGTCAAGGTCTCCGGCTTCAATCAGTCTTCCCAGGTAGTGAAGTGCGGCATCAACGTCACTTCCTCTGATGGATTTTTGGAAAGCGGAAAGTACATCATAGTGTGCGTCTCCATCTTTATCGTGCGTGAAGCTTTTTTTCTGCATGCATTCTTCCGCAATTGCCAGCGTTATAACTGTTTCGCCTTTTGAGTCGGGTGGTGTGGATGAAACGGCAAGTTCCAGTCCGTTCAATGCCGAACGCATGTCACCATTGGCCGCAAACGCAAAGTGGTCCAAGGCATCGTCCGTCCATTCAATTTTCCGGCTGCCAAGCCCGTTTCGCTCATCTTCAGAGGCTCGGATCACCGCCGTTTTGATATCCTCTTCTGTTAGGGGATGAAGTTCAAATAAATGGCATCTGCTCCTTATCGCTGGATTAATAGAATGATAAGGGTTGCTTGTTGTACAGCCGATGAGCGTGACACGATTGCTCTCGATGTGCGGCAGCAGAAAATCCTGTTTCGCCTTGTCAAGCCTGTGTACTTCATCCAGTACCAGCACTACTTGTCCGCTCATTTTTGCTTCTTCCACGACAATTTCCATATCTTTTTTCTTATCAACGACAGCATTAAGCATTTTTACTGGCATTTCCAGACTTTTTGCCAGAGCATATGCCATGGAGGTTTTGCCAGTTCCGGGTGGCCCGTATAAAATCATGGATGCCAGCCGTTCAGCCTGGATCATTCGGTTCAATATTTTTCCTTCGCTGACCAGGTGCTTCTGGCCGATGATATCGTCTATGTGTTCTGGCCGCATGCGAAATGCGAGTGGTTTATGTTCCATTTTTTATCGTCCTTTGCTTATAGTGGTTGTTTCTATGTAAAAGCGTAATTCTGATTGTGATAAAATGCAAGAAACAGGCGATTCATGCTATAATATGCTGTATTGAACAACTGACCGACTATGTTAAGTCTGATAGAGGTGTTAGGAATGAAAATATCAACAAAAGGACGATATGGGCTGACCATCATGCTTGAGCTTGCCAGGAAATATGGTGATGGCCCGCTGTCACTGAAGGCAATAGCCCGTGAAAAGGAATTATCCGAGCACTACTTGGAGCAGCTGGCATCACCACTGCGCAATGCCGGCTTGATTAAAAGTATTAGGGGAGCCTATGGTGGCTATGTGCTCGCGAAAGATCCCCGTGACATAAAGGCCGGCGATATTATTCGTGTCCTTGAAGGCCCGATTTCTCCCGTAGAAGGAATGGAAGATGAGGAACCGGCGAAACAAGCATTGTGGATCCGTATCAGAGACGCTGTCAAGGATGTGTTGGATACGACAACACTGGAAGATTTGCGCCGGCATGAAAATGATGTGTATCAGGATGCCTATATGTTTTATATTTAATACAAGAAGTTGTCAAAAAGTCCGGTGAACACGACACATTGAATTTTTTCGTTTGAACACGCACTACAAAGGAAGTTTAGAAAGGATTGTAAAAATGGAACGCATTTATATGGACCATGCAGCAACAACCCCAATGGATATACGTGTTGCCGAAGCGATGACTCCCATATTTGCTGAAGTCTTTGGCAACCCATCCAGTGTCCATGCATACGGGAGGGCGGCTCGTCGGTATCTTGATGAGGCCAGACGGACGATGGCTCGGAGCATTCATGCTGATGAAAAAGAAATTATTTTTACGAGCGGCGGAACAGAAGCCGACAATCTCGCTATTATCGGGACAGCCATGGCGAACAGGCATAAAGGAAATCATGTTATAACAACTGTCCAGGAGCACCATGCAAGTCTGCATGCGTCACAGTATTTGGAAGAGCAAGGGTTTGATGTGACGTATTTGCCTGTTGATGAAAATGGAATAGTTTCCTTGGATACATTGAAGGATGCGCTAACGGATGAAACCATTGTCGTATCTGTCATGTTTGTCAATAACGAAACAGGCATGATACAGCCGATTGAAGCAATGGGTGAGCTTTTGAAAGATCATCAGGCGTGTTTTCATACGGATGCTGTACAAGCATTTAGTCTCTTGGACATCGATGTGAAAAAGGCCGGAATTGATTTGCTGACGGTTTCATCTCATAAGATAAATGGGCCAAAAGGGATTGGTTTTTTGTATGTGGCTGATGGTGTATCTATAGAAGCCATGCAATTTGGTGGTGAACAGGAACGGAAACGCCGGCCGGGAACAGAGAATGTTCCGGCAGCTGTCGGATTTCAAAAGGCTGTGGAACTGGCTATGGAAAATAAAGCGGAAAGAAATCAGGAATACTCGCGTTACAAAGAACAATTTATCGAAAAACTTGCGAGAAATAATGTGGAATTCACTGTGAATGGTGACTTGGAAAAGTCCGCAGCTTCCATCGTCAACATCAGTTTTCCAGGAACCAATGTCGAATCGCTGCTGACAAACTTCGACCTGGACGGTGTAGCAGCCTCCAGCGGCAGTGCATGTACGGCAGGGTCGGTTGAGCCATCCCATGTCCTGGCTGCGATGTTTGGAGAAGGCGATGAACGGACAACCAACTCCATCCGGTTCAGTTTCGGTTCATTCAATACAGATGAAAATATATCTGAAGCAGCGGACAGAGTGGCAAAAATCATTAAGCGGCTGGCAAACGGAAGGAGGCAGAACACATGAAAAACAATCAGGATACACGTGTCGTTGTCGGTATGAGCGGTGGTGTTGATTCATCGGTAGCCGCATTACTTTTAAAAGAACAGGGGTACGATGTTGTGGGCATTTTCATGAAAAACTGGGATGATACAGATGAGAATGGCGTCTGTACAGCAACAGAGGATTACGATGATGTTGTCCGTGTATGTAACCAGCTGGACATTCCGTATTTCGCCGTAAATTTTGAAAAGCAATATTGGGATAAAGTGTTCACGTATTTCCTTGATGAATATAAAGCGGGAAGGACGCCAAATCCGGATGTCATGTGTAACAAGGAAATTAAGTTCAAAGCATTTCTGGAACATGCGATGTCACTTGGAGCGGATTATTTAGCAACAGGGCATTATGCACAGGTTCGGAACAATAATGGAACAGTTGAAATGCTTCGCGGTGTGGATGACAATAAGGATCAGACTTATTTCCTGAACCAGCTGACAGAGGATGTGCTGGAGAAAGTCATGTTCCCCCTCGGGCATATGACGAAAAAGGAAGTACGTGCCATTGCTGAGGAGCATGGCCTTGTTACTGCTGCTAAAAAAGACAGTACAGGTATCTGTTTTATTGGAGAAAGGAATTTTAAGGAATTTCTGAGCGAATATCTACCTGCACAACCCGGTACGATGAGAACCTTGGACGGGGTTGAAAAAGGCCGACATGACGGTTTGATGTATTATACCATCGGCCAGCGCCAGGGACTTGGGATCGGCGGATCAGGTGCCCCGTGGTTCGTTGTCGGCAAGAATCTGAAAGATAATGTATTATATGTCGGTCAGGGATTTGACAATGAAAAGCTGTACTCAGACAGTTTAATCGCATCTGATGTTAACTGGATCAATAGAAAGGAAGAGACTATCACCTGCACGGCCAAATTCCGTTACCGTCAGAAGGACAGTGCAGTCACTGTCACACAGATGGACGATGGGAACGTGCATGTTACCTTTCATGAAGCACAGCGGGCCATTACCCCCGGACAAGCGGTTGTGTTTTATGACGGAGATGTCTGCCTTGGCGGAGGAACGATTGATACAGTGCTGAAAGATGGCCAGCAGCTGGCCTATGTTGGATGATGTACGGATGGAAAGGAATGAAATGATGGATAAAAATCAGCAGGCGATTGAGCGGATGAAAGAACAGAAGTATGAGGAAGCTGCAGAACTGTTTCATTCGATTATAGAGGAAAACCCGGACGATCCGGTTGGTTATATTAATTTCGGCAATCTGCTCATGCACATGAATGATACGGAACGGGCAGCGCGCTTTTATGAACGTGCACTAGAACTCGATGAAGAGGCGGCAACTGCCCATTACGGACTGGGGAACCTGTATTATGAAAAATCGGATTACCAAAAAGCACAGAAGCACTTCCGGCAGGCGGTTGACATTGGGCTAGACGAGGCGGATGCCTATTTTCTGCTTGGGATGACATTTGTCCATCAGGAACAGTTTAAGCTGGCATTGCCTTATCTGATGCGGGCGTCTGAATTGCACCCGGATGACCTGGAGTATCTGTTCCAGTACGGGCTGACGCTTGCCCAAAGTGAACATATAGAAGATGCAAAGCCTGTTTTTCAGAAAGTGTTGGAGATGAATGATAAGCATAGTGATGCCTACTATAATCTTGGGGTTATTGCGCTATATGAGGAAGATCTTTCCGGTGCGCTGGACCATTTTGAAAAGGCACTGGAGATACAGCCGGAACACGTTCTGGCAGCTAATGCCAAGAAACAGATTACAGATGCCATAAACGCTGACGATATGTGAGTGAGATAGCGAGGTTGTTTGCAATGACAACAGACAAACCATCCCATAGTGGTCAAGGGTATATTAAGGGAGAGCTCCTGTATACGATTTTCCGGAATGAGCAGGAGGATTTCACGATCGCCAAAATCACGATACACGAAACGAATGAAGACTATCAGGAGAAAGAAATCGTGATCAAAGGCTACTTTTCGGAACTGCAGGAATCCGCTGTTTATTCATTTTATGGAACGTTTGAGCGGCATGCAAAATTCGGACTGCAGTATAAGGTGAACTCCTATCAAACATTTATACCGGATACCAAAGACGGGCTTATCAGCTATCTGTCCAGTGACCTGTTTCATGGAATCGGCAAAAAAACCGCTGAAAAAATCGTCAGCCATCTTGGCACGAATGCAATCGCAAAGATATTAAACAACCCGGATTCACTGAAAGAAGTACCGGGACTGAAAAAAGATAAAGCAGAGCTTGTGTCCAGAACTGTCGTGGAAAATCAGGGGTTTGAGCATATTGCTGTCTACTTGTCTAAATACGGAATCGGGCTGAAGCTGGCACAAAAAATCTATCGGCAGTATAAAGAGGAAGCAATGGAGGTGCTGCAGGATGACCCGTACCAGCTGGTCTATGATATTGATGGTTTCGGTTTTCAGACAGCTGATCAAATCGCCCGGCAAAACGGGCTTTCGTTTACACATCCGAACCGGATTGGCGCCGGCTGTATCTATGTGCTGCAAATGAACATACAGAGTGGTCATGTCTACTTGCCGATTCAGACATGCACAACCCAGGCAATGGAAATTTTGTCAGTTTCGGATGAAACACCGGAAACCCTGACAAAAGAAGTTGTTGCTGAACGGCTGGAAGGACTAAACCAGGAAAAAAAGCTGATCATGAAGGATGGCAATGTCTATTTGCCATCGCTGTATTATGCAGAGGATGGTTTTGCTTCACATGTCAGCCGACTGATGACGCAACTTGTGGACTATGATATTCCACTTGCAGAGCTTATGAAAGTTATTGGTGATATTGAAGAACAGGAAGCCCTCAGTTACGGTAAGGAGCAGTTTGAATCCATCAAACAGGCACTGAGTGCAAGGCTAATGGTTGTAACAGGGGGGCCTGGAACCGGAAAAACAACCGTTATTAAAGGAATTCTCAACGCGTATGCGGCCGTCAATAACATAGAGGCAGATCCCGACGCCTATGACTCAGAAGCAGACTATCCATTTATACTGGCAGCACCCACGGGACGAGCAGCGAAAAGGCTGACAGAATCAACTGGGCTGCCCGCCGTCACCATTCACCGGCTTTTGGGATGGGATGGACGGAATGGCTTTGATAAAAATGAACATGAACCGTTATCTGGTAAATATCTGATTGTTGATGAGTTTTCCATGGTGGATATTTGGCTTGCGAACAGCCTGTTCAAAGCAATTCCGGATGATATGCAGGTGCTTTTAGTCGGTGATGAGGACCAATTGCCATCTGTGGGTCCGGGTCAGGTTCTGGCAGATCTGCTTGAAAGCGGCCGGATACCTTATGTCAGCCTTAGTGATGTATATCGCCAAAAAGAAGGCTCTAAAATAATCGAATTAGCTCACCTGATCAAACAGGATGCATGTGAGCCAGGAGATTTACAGAATGATCAGGACTTCAGTTTTATTCCTTGCAGGGAATCACAGCTGCTGGATGCTATTATTAAAGTGTTTCATAAGGCCGAATCAAAAGGCATCGATATGAAAGATATGCAGGTGCTAGCACCAATGTACCGATCACAGGCGGGAATCAATACCATCAATAAGCACCTCCAGAACCTTGTAAACCCGGAATCCCCGTCAAAACGGGAAGTGACAGCAAATGACGCCGTTTTCCGGGTGGGGGATAAAGTCCTGCAGCTTGTTAATCAGCCCGAGGACAGCATTTACAATGGGGACATCGGTGAAGTTGCCGCCATTTTTAAAGCAAATGAAAATGCTGATAAAACAGAACAGCTTGTCGTTTCCTTTGAGGGAAAAGAAGTGGTTTATGAACGGAAAGACTACATTAACATCATGCATGCCTATTGCATTTCCATTCATAAATCTCAAGGAAGCGAATTCCCTATAGTTATCATGCCAGTCATCCCGGCATATCGGCGGATGCTCAAGAAGAATCTGTTGTACACTGCCATCACACGCAGCAAAAAATCACTGATCATTTGCGGAGATCAGGAAGCTTTTTTGCGCGGAATCCGGACACTTGACTCGAATCAGCGCTATACAACATTGAAAGAGCGCCTTTTGGATCAGCTGCACCATACGGATCACAAGGATAAAGCTGATACAGCAGAAAAAGAGATAACGCCTTATGATTTTATGTAACCAGTTAGTATATTTTTATGCATTCGGGCAATCATAGAAAAATAAAAAGTGGTTCAAAAAGTCCGGTAAAAATGACACATCGAATTTCTTCGTTGACTTGTTTCTCTGCTACTCATGTATCTAAATACATACACTCCGTTCCTTGGAAAAGAAAACCGCTTTTCCTGCGTGCGATGCGGATTCTGGGTAGCTTTCCTTATGCTCGAAACTACGTCGCCTCGAAATTCTCGGTCCTTTTTATCCTCCTTTTTGAACATGCAATAAAAAGGAGTATGTTGCTATGCTGGTATGTCCGAATTGCAATGAAAAGGATATAGGAAAAATTGGCACACAGCAATTCTATTGCTGGAACTGTTTTATCGAGTTGTCCGTGTTTAATGACAGATTGGCAATTCATGAGGTTGAAGCGGATGGTTCATTGAGTTCACTGGATGACTTGTTCACGGAAGACGAGCGAACCATTTAATGGTAATGCTTCTTATACATTTGGCCTTACCTTGTACGAGGGGGTGCAGGACATGTTCAAAGACAGCAGACCATTGAATTTTCTTTTTTGGATGGCAGCAGGAATTCTTGTCTTTTTGTTTTTCTACCTGTTGGTAAAGCTGTTTCCTGTGTATGATGCCGTTGTCTCGTTTCTTTGGCATTTGCTGCTCCCTTTTGTGATTGCTGCTTTCATTGCCTATCTTTTGTATCCTGTAGTGGAAAAGATGCATCAGTGGAATATCCCGAAAAGCTTGGCTATCCTTATGATTTACCTTCTTTTCTTTGGCGGAGGCGCTTATCTCATCTATCGTGTCTACCCGGCTGTCATCCACCAGTTAAGTGATCTGCGGGAACAACTGCCGCAATTAATTGAAATGTACCGTAATCTTGTTTACAGTCTTTATGAATACACGTCATTTTTGCCGGAGAATATCCACGACAATATGGATGAGCTTATCTCCGAATTCGAGGCCTATTTGGAGGATTTTATTGCCGGCATGGTCAGGGGATTTACGAAGATTGTTGATATGATTGTCATTATTACCGTTATCCCTGTACTTGTTTTCTATTTCTTAAAGGACTTTGATACGATTAAAAACTATGTCAAGAAATGGATTCCGGCAAAATACCATGAGCGCTCAAGTGCCCTATGTCACGCGATTGATGAAGGGCTTGGCAATTATATCAGGGGACAGTTGGTTGTTTGTCTGTTTGTCAGTCTGGCGGCCTTTGCTGTTTTCCGTATACTGGATATCCCGTATGGCCTATTGCTGGCAATCATCATGGGGCTGACCAATATTATCCCGTATTTTGGCCCGATTCTTGGTGCAATTCCGGCTATAGCGATTACCGCAGCCACATCCGGCAAGTTGGCAATTGTTGTTGCCATTAGCATATTCGTCATCCAGGTTATCGATGGCAACTTATTGTCACCGTATATTGTTGGAAAAAGTATTAATATCCACCCAATCGCCATTATTTTTGCATTGCTGCTGGGTGGGCAATTAAGCGGGGTGGCCGGGATGATTCTGGCTGTCCCGGTTCTAGCCGTTCTAAACATGGCTATTCCACATATTCTGTCGTTCAGACAGTATAATTGACAATTATTGCATGGTTATCTATAATATCGACAAGTGTAAATTAAAAACTTTTAAAACGTTCATAGGTTAAAATGGATGAAGGTTCTGAGTACATGTGCCTCCATCCCGCAGAGAGGGGTTTCCATAGGCTGCGAGAAATCCCGGATGTTGAGTCATGGAAGCTAAACTGGAGTACGGCTAATACCCGTCGGTTTCACACCGTTAGCATGTGAAGTGATGAATGGGAATCCATTCATAATTAGGGTGGTACCGCGGAAAAATCTCGTCTCTAACATTAAATTTGGAGAGGGGATTTTTTTAATGGTGTAAGAGGTTGTTCAAAAAGTCCGGTAAAAATGACGCATCGAATTTCTTCGTTGGCTTGCTTTTCCGTTGCTCATGTATTAAATTGCATACATTCCGCTACTCAAAGCTTCGCCGCCTTGAAATTCTCGGTCCTTTTTATCCTCCTTTTTGAACACGTACTGTAAGATAACTATAAAATTGGATAAAATAGGCTTGGAGGTCAGAAAATGGAACAGCTCACATCAGCACAAGTACGGCAAATGTTTCTCGATTTTTTCAAGGAAAAAGGCCATCGGGTGGAGCCCAGTGCATCCCTCGTACCACGCGAAGATCCGACATTGCTCTGGATTAACAGTGGTGTAGCCACGTTAAAAAAATACTTTGATGGCCGGGTGATTCCTGACAACCCTCGCCTTGTCAATGCTCAAAAATCAATCCGGACAAACGATATTGAAAATGTCGGATTCACCGCAAGGCATCATACGTTCTTTGAGATGCTAGGGAATTTCTCCATTGGGGATTATTTCAAAAAGGAGGCCATTGAATGGGCGTGGGAGTTTTTGACAAGCGCTGACTGGATCGGGTTTGATCCGGAACGGTTGTCTGTGACCGTTCACCCGGAAGATGATGAAGCCTACGATATATGGCTTCATGACATTCAGATTCCGAAAGAAAGGATTATCCGCCTGGAGGAAAATTTCTGGGATATCGGTGAGGGACCCAGTGGACCGAATACGGAAATTTTTTATGACCGCGGTGAGGACTATGGCAATGATCCAACTGATCCTGAACTATATCCTGGCGGAGAAAATGAACGGTATTTGGAAATCTGGAATCTGGTGTTTTCTCAATTTAACCACAATCCGGATGACACATATACACCACTTCCAAAGAAAAATATAGATACCGGAATGGGACTGGAACGAATGGTTTCTGTTATCCAGGATGTGCAGACCAATTTCGAAACGGATTTATTTATGCCCCTTATCCGGGAAACCGAAGCTATTTCGGGAAAAAAATATGGCGAATCGATCGAAGACGACACAGCATTTAAAGTGATTGCCGATCATATCCGCACCGTAACCTTTGCTGTCAGTGACAAGGCTTTGCCGTCTAATGAGGGCAGAGGATATGTCTTGCGCAGGCTGCTGCGCCGGGCTGTCCGTTTTGCAAAACAGCTCGGAATTGATGAACCGTTCATGTACAGGCTTGTACCGGTAGTTGGTGACATCATGGAAGACTTTTACCCAGAGGTTAAGAAACGCCACGATAACATCGGTAATGTCGTGAAGGCAGAAGAAGAGCGATTCCACGAAACACTGAATGACGGATTGGAAATTCTTGGTAAAGTTATTAAAAAGGAACAGCAGTCAGGCCGTGATGTTTTTCCGGGTGCTGAAGTGTTCCGACTGTATGATACGTATGGTTTTCCGAAAGAACTTACAGAAGAATACGTCAAAGAGCACGGTTTCACCATTGATGAGCAAGGTTTTGAAGAAGAAATGGAAAAACAGCGTGAACGGGCCAGGAACGCACGGCAGCAAGTCGATTCCATGCAGGTACAGGATGGCGTGCTGCGTGATGTAGAGGTGGAAAGCACGTTTGTCGGTTATGATAGGCTGGAGACGGACACAACTGTTCAAGTCATTATTAACGGAAATGATTTTACTGAAACAGCTGCTGAAGGTGATGAAGTACTTGTATTTTTACAAGAGACGCCGTTTTATGCAGAAAGCGGGGGACAAATCGCTGATACAGGCTGGCTGTACACAGACAATGCATCCGCTTATGTGGAAGATGTGCAGAAGGCTCCGCACGGTCAGCATGTGCACAAAGTACGCATCAAGGAAGGAGAAATCCGGACAGGCGATACTGTGAAATCAACAGTTGAACGGGCCTTCCGCACAGCCATTGTTAAAAATCATACAGCCACGCACCTTTTACACCAGGCATTGAAAGATGTACTGGGGGACCATGTGAATCAGGCCGGATCCCTCGTTACACCTGATCGGCTCCGTTTCGATTTCACCCATTTCAGTTCGATTAACGAGGATGAGCTGGAACAGATTGAACAGCTGGTCAATGAAAAGATCTGGGCATCCATTCCTGTTGCTGTTGACTATAAAAAATTGGAAGAGGCAAAAGAAATGGGAGCAATGGCACTGTTCGGTGAAAAATATGGAGACATTGTCAGGGTCGTCGGAATTGGAGATTACAGTATTGAATTATGTGGTGGCTGTCATGTGGGGAATACTGCCGAAATCGGCATGCTCAAAATCGTTTCTGAATCTGGAATCGGTGCTGGCTCCCGGAGGATTGAGGCCGTTTCCAGCAAACGTGCGTATACGTATGTCAATGAAAAACTGGAAGTGCTTCAATCTGCTGCACATCTATTAAAAACAAATGATACAAAAGTTCCGGAGCGGGTGGAAAGCTTGTTCCAGGAGATAAAAGATCTGCAGAAAACCAATGAATCACTGAATGCAAAATTGTCAAATGCGGAGGCATCGTCCATAACCGAAAAAGCAGAAACGATAAATGACGTCACTGTGCTTGCCCAAAAGGTCGATGTGAAAGATATGAACCAGCTTCGCAATATGGTGGATGAATTGAAGCAAAAGTTAGGTTCAGGCGTTATTTTATTGGCGGCGGAAGCGAATGAAAAAGTTCAGCTTGCTGCCGGAATTACGGCAGATTTGACCGAAAGCGGCCTGCATGCAGGGCATTTGGTAAAACAGGCTGCTGAACGCTGCGGCGGTGGTGGAGGGGGCCGTCCGGATATGGCACAGGCCGGCGGTAAAAACCCCGACAAAATAAACGATGCACTCCAGGCTGCGAAGGAATATATTGAAAATAAGGCCGGAAACTAGGCAATCTGTTTTTAATTGAGTGAAAAACATATAATATATTTGGCAAACATGTTAAAATAGCTTGCAAAGGCAAAACATGGAATGAGGTGTCACGATGAGTTCTATTGATAAAACGATGAAGTTTAACTTTTCGGAGGAGCCCTATGAGCAGGACATAAAAGAAATCTTGCTGACCGTTCACGGTGCACTGAAGGAAAAAGGCTATAATCCGAATAATCAAATTGTCGGTTATTTACTATCCGGTGACCCCGCATATATACCGCGGTATAACGATGCACGGAGTCTGATGCGCAAAGTGGAACGGGACGAGGTCATTGAAGAACTTGTCAAATTTTACCTCGAGGAGCACCAGAAAGGGAATTAAATGAAAACACTTGGTTTGGATGTCGGCTCCAAAACAATTGGAGTGGCTGTCAGTGATGCCTTAGGCTGGACAGCTCAGGGAATTAAAACAATTAAATGGGACGAGCAGGATATTTCCTCAGCAGACAATGAACTGCGAGAAATAATAGACGAACACGAAATCGGGAAGGCTGTTATTGGATTCCCAAAAAACATGAATGGGACAGTCGGGGAACGCGGAAAAGCATGTGAGGCTTATGCGAGGCATGTAGAAGAGGTTCACGGTATTCCCTCAGTCCTGTGGGATGAACGATTATCAACGATTGCTGCGGAACGTGTCCTGCTTGAGGCGGACATGAGCAGAAAAAAACGAAAAAAAGTGATCGATAAAATGGCAGCTGTGATGATTTTACAGGGGTATCTCGATCAGGAAAATCAAAAAGGAGTGTAGGAATGGCACTGGAAGAAAAGGAACGGATTATCATACCGGACGAGAACGGCGAAGAGCATCTGTTTGAAGTCTTATTTACATTTGATGTCGACAAGACAGGACACTCATACATTGCGGTGGTTCCAGTTGATCAACAGGAAAACGAAGAAGTCGAAGTGTATGCATTTCGCTATGAGGAACAGGAAAAAGACGATGATGATATTTCCTTATTCCCGATTGAATCAGAAGAAGAATGGGAAATGGTGGAGGAAATGCTCAACACCCTGGTTGACGAGGACGATGATGACCAGTAACAGATTTGGTTCATGGGCTGGTATCCTGGTGGGATATCAGCTTTTTCCTTTCATAAGCCGGGATTGCCCGGGAAGAATGCCAATACACCGGTTTCTACAATTGTTTTTGGCTGCATGCGGCCCGAAAACATGAGCATCCGCATTTTGTGTAGCGAATCATGCTCATTTTTAGTATAATATACCCGGTGAAGGAGGGAAGCCGCATGTCCAAAAAGAAAACGTCAGGTGATTATAAGGATAACCTGACAGCACGCAGGGAAGATGCCAGGATGGTACGGCGAATTGCTGCCGTCATCATTATTTCACTTGTTCTCATTTTTATTATCGGCGGCATATCAGGATTTCTGTACATAAAATCGGCATTGCAGCCTGTTGATCCCGATAGCGACAAAGAAGTAACGGTCGAGATTCCTATGGGTTCCTCTACATCCGAAATTGCAGCTATTCTTGAAGAAAACGGACTTATTAAGGATAGTACGATTTTTCGTTTCTATATAAAGTTCAAAAATGAGTCCGAATTTCAAGCTGGCGAATATACTCTTTCACCTTCCATGGAAATAAACGAATTGACGGAAGCTTTGGAGAGCGGGAAAGTGCTGGAAGAACCGCTATACAGTGTCACGATTCCAGAGGGGAAGACAATAGATGAGATGGCAGCCATTTATGCTGCTGAACTGCCTTTCAGCAAGGAGGCATTTTTAAATAAAGTAAATGATCCGCAATATATGGAAACACTTATAAATACGTATCCTGACATCTTGTCCAATGATATTTTGGACCCGGAAATAAGGACACCACTGGAAGGTTATTTATTTGCGGCGACCTATGAGTTTTACAGCAAGGAGCCAAGCGTTGAAAAAGTCGTTACGAAGATGCTTGAAAAAACAGCCGAGGTCGTCACACCACTTTTGGACGAAATTGCTTCGCAGGATATGAGTGTCCATGAGGCGCTGACGATGGCTTCAATCGTGGAGAATGAAGCCAGTTCAGAAAAACAGCGAAAGAAAATCGCCGGGGTATTTTATAACCGGTTGGAAGAAGGCATGCCGCTTCAGACAGATCCGACTGTTCTCTATGCACTTGGAAAGCATAAAGATAAAGTCCTTTTGGAAGACCTGGAAGTGGAATCCCCTTATAATACGTACCATGTGGACACGCTTCCGGTAGGACCAATATCCAACTTTGCCAAATCTTCATTGAAGGCAGCGATCAATCCGGAAGATACAGACTATAAATACTTCCTGCACGATGATAAAGGTAATATTCATTATGCTGAAACGGTAGAGAAACACAAACAGCTAAAAGCAAAATATATTGATTGATTTGGCCTGAACATGACGAACAGCTGATGGTCTGCTGTCGACCAGGCAAATCCGGGATGTTTCGTGTACCCGGTTCATCGGTCTGGAAATTTTACTTAAGAATGAGGCTGATAGGATGGATGAGACGCTGAAAAATTATCTGATGGATTCGCTTAGCCAAGAGGAAGAGTGGGTGAGGGATCTGGAGCAGGAAGCAAAAAAGGACCGGGTTCCAATTATGGATCCGCTTGGGATGAATTTTGTAATGCAAATGATCAGAATGGCAAAACCGAAGCGGATACTGGAAATCGGCAGTGCTATCGGGTACTCAGCATTGCGCATGTCCCAGGCCAGCCCTGATACCTCGATCATCACCATCGAGCGGGATGAGCAGCGGTACAGCCAAGCAGTGGAGAATATTCAGGAAATAGGGAAACAGGGTACCATTGACGTCATCCTGGGTGATGCGGTGGAAGAACTCCCCAAGATGACAGGAAACACATTTGATATGGTATTGATTGATGCCGCCAAGGGGACATATAAAGAGTTTTTTGAGCTTTCGGTACCGTTATTGTCAACTGATGGCTTTGTACTGACGGATAATGTATTATTTAAAGGATTCGTGGCGGGTGCAGATAAACAGCACCCCAGATATGAGAAAATTGCCGGCAAGATACGGGAGTATAACGACTGGCTTATCAAACACCCGGATTTTACAACAACGATTGTACCCATCGGGGATGGAATAGCGATCAGTAATAAAATAAAGTGAAAGGAGTCCCTATTCATGCCTGAAAAACCAGTTGTTATCGGCGTGGCGGGCGGAAGCGGGAGCGGAAAGACGACGGTAACACGCTCCATCTGCCAGCGCTTTCAGGACAAAACAATCCTTGTTATTGAACAGGATTATTATTATAAAGACCAAAGTCATTTGCCATTTGAAGAACGATTAAATACGAATTATGATCACCCTTTGGCATTTGACAATGATTTGCTGGTGGAACACGTTCATCATCTCTTAAATCATCAGCCGGTTCAAAAACCTGTATACGACTATAAAATGCATACCAGGTCGAATGAGGTTATCACCGTAGAACCAAAAGAAGTCATCATCCTTGAAGGGATTTTGATATTGGAAGATCCGCGTCTCGTTGATCTGATGGATATTAAAGTCTTTGTTGATACAGATTCTGATATCCGCATCATCCGCAGGCTCATGCGGGATATCAAGGAGCGAGGACGAACGCTTGATTCGGTTATTGATCAATATGAAACGATAGTCCGGCCGATGCACCTCCAGTTTGTGGAACCAACCAAACGCTATGCAGACATTATTATACCGGAAGGCGGCCAAAACCATGTTGCGATTGATATTATGGCAACGAAGGTGGAAAAAATTCTGTCCCGGAACCAGGCGAACATAACGTAAATCCGATCCGAGTTGAACAGGAAGAGCTGTTGTCTTTAATTCCGGATCTTGTCCAAATTGAACGAAAAGTATTGAAAATGGAAACAGAATCTGCCATAGTAGTTTCGAGCACAATTTAGGATAAAAAACTAGCATGATTATGGTAAGGAAGTCATTTACTGAAAGATAAAAGGAGTGTATGGAATATGGCTACAGAGAAAAGTTTTTATATGACACAAGAGGGGAAAGAAAAGCTAGAAGAGGAATTGCACCAATTAAAAACGGAACGGAGACAGGAAGTGGTGGAGCGAATCAAGGTTGCCCGCAGTTTCGGAGACCTTTCTGAGAACTCGGAATATGATGCTGCCAAAGATGAACAGGCTTTTGTAGAATCGCGTATATCCCAAGTAGAACAGATGATCCGTAATGCTGTTATAATTGAAAATGATAACCAGAACCCGGATCTTGTTTCGCTTGGTAAGACGGTGACATTTAAAGAACTGCCTGACGGCGATACCGAATCATATACCATTGTCGGCAGCGCTGAAGCTGATCCGTTTGAGGGAAAAATATCTAATGATTCTCCAATGGCCAAAAGTCTGCTTGGTCAGGAAATAGGAGCGGAAGTTTCTGTGACAACCCCCGGCGGTGACCTGTTTGTGCGCATTGAGAATGTCGAATAGCGTATGGATGCCACCCAGGGCCGTAAGTATATAGCAGGATCAAGAGAGGCTGACCGGCTTCTCTTTTTTTGTAATGTCATGATGGGTGACTTTATAAAAAGACGGTTTTCTAAAAGATGTTGCTATTTAGAGAATGAAACCCTTACTTAGCAATTGATATAAACTGCGACACACTGAAAATTCTCTTTCGTGACACTTTCTCCAGTTCTAATGATAGATGAGTGCTTGAATTCACTACGGCAGAATACTTGGTTCTCGTCGTGTTGCAAGTTTTTTCGGTGAAGCACTCCCCGCAGCGTATAAGAAAAAATTATATTCCGCAAATCTGCTTCTAATGGCATATAACATTGCTGAAAAAATATGATACTATAATAGAAGATAAGATAGGAGGGTTTCAACAGTGTCTGATTACGATCATTTATCAAGAGTCAATAAATATGACAAGAGAAGAAAGAATACGAAATCGTTATCCATTTTCATTGTGCTCGGGAGTGTGCTGTTAATTGCACTGGTGCTTCTCCTTATTTTTGGCGGTGACGATAAGGCGGACAAAGCGGACCCTGAAGATGGTGGTCAGACTGCATCGTCAGAAGATGAAACGGAACAAAATAATGATAATGCGGATCATACGCAGGCATCCGATGATCATACCGATTCGGAAAGCAGCGGCGTGGACAAGCCGACGAATAATGAAGACAATAGGGAGGACGCCACTCCAGAGAACGAAGAAGACACTGCAGCAAATGCTGATTCCGAAGATGATGTCACCACCAGGAAAGTGGAGTCCTCTGACGATAACGTTATCGAGGCTTATACCGGTAATTGGGAACCAGTTGGTACTGAACAGACCGAGCCCCATACCATCAACTATGACGAAGGTTCACAGGACAGAAAGGAAATGCGTCAAGCGGTTGTGGCAGCTACAGATTTAAATGTGAATGCTTTTGTCATGTGGTATATTTCCAGGAATGGTGAACAGGAGGTGCTTGCCACTGTGTCCAGTCAGGATGAATCAGAGGTGTACCGAGTTTATTTGTCCTGGGTCAGTAATAAGGGATGGAAACCGACAAAAGTAGAACGGCTAAAAGAAAACGATCAGAAATGGCGCTTTGAATAATAGATGCACCAGAGGAGGAAGAACATGACAATAGGAATTATTGGAGCAATGGATGAAGAAATAGCCACACTAAAGGAAAAGATGACGGATACTGCTGAAGAAACGGTTGCCGGCTGTCTATTTATTCACGGCAAACTTTTTGAACGGGATGCTGTATTATTGAAATCAGGGATTGGCAAAGTGAACGCAGCAATGGCAGCAACAATCATGCATGAACGGTTTCATCCCACATGTGTCATTAACACTGGATCAGCGGGTGGATTCAGTGAGGATTTGGATGTTGGGGATGTGGTTATTTCCACCGATGTTGTTCATCATGATGTTGATGCTACAGCATTTGATTACGTGTATGGACAAGTCCCCGGAATGCCGGCGAAGTATGAAGCGGATACCGGGTTGATTGAAAAAGCGCGACAGGCAATGCAAGAGCTTGAATTAAACTGGAAGGAAGGAATCATTGCAACAGGTGATTCCTTCATGGAAGATGCTGAAAGGGTTGCGTTTGTACGTGAACAATTCCCGTCCATGATTGCTGCGGAAATGGAAGCGGCATCGATTGCTCAAGTAAGTTATCAGTATCAGACGCCATTTGTGATTATTAGAGCATTATCGGATATTGCAGGCAAAGATTCATCCGTCTCGTTTGATTCATTTCTGGAAACTGCAGCCGGAAATGCAGCTGCTTTAATTATGAACATAGTTGAATCCATTTAGCTTATCCATGATTTACCTTCCACCCAGTCCGGTTTCATATGTTATGATGCTTGGTAGAAAGGGGAAGGTAGATATGAAACATCATAAGGAGAAACTGGAGATGAAACTGCAGGATTTTCGCCGATTTACGGTAACACTTTTAATTTTGGCGTCTTATTTATATATGGGGACGGTCATTAACACGTATATCCATTATTCCCCCGATGGCAGAGGACTGGCCGTGCTGTCATTTGTTGTCACTGCTGCTGCCGCCCTGTTTATGCTTTACTCTCATTATTTGAAACAGAAAATAAAGGAAAAAGAGCGCGCATAATGGTTATGCGCGCACTATTCCCTGCCTCTTTCTTTTCGGTAGTATTCATGAAATACCTTCATTAATGCCCTTTTTTCAATCCGCGATACATAACTTCTGGAAATATCCAGCATTTTTGCAATTTCCCGCTGTGTCATTTCTTTATAATCATTCAGCCCATAACGATACAGGACAACTTCTTTTTCCCTGCTGTCCAGCACAGCTAAGTATTCATTCATTTTTTCAATTTCCATATTAAGCTGGATGTACTCGATAATATTTTGGTTTTCTGCCTCAAGGATATCCATCAGGCTGATTTCATTTCCCTCTTTATCCTGACCAATCGGGTCCTGAAGCGAAACGTCTTTCTTTACCTTTTTCAGAGATCGTAAGTGCATCAGAATTTCATTTTCGATACACCGGGCAGCATACGTTGCAAGTTTGGTTCCTTTATCGGGGGAGTAGCTTTCTATCCCTTTTATCAGACCAATGGTTCCAATGGAAATAAGATCTTCCATATCTTCTCCGGTGTTTTCGAATTTTTTTACAATATGCGCCACCAGTCGCAAATTGTGTTCAATCAGTTTATTCCTGGCTTCTCCATCACCTTCCTGCATCTGTTTGATGTATTTCTTTTCTTCTTCAGGTGGAAGCGGCTGGGGGAATGCATGGTTTTTCACATAGGAAACAAAAAATAGTGCTTCCTTGATAAGTAAGGCCAGAAAACTCAAAACACCTGACAAACGGATGCACCTCCTTCAAATACCTGCTGGGCTATTGCCTATATACACATGTATATGAAGAAAATGCGCTTTTGTGTCTGTCCCAGAAAAATCGTAAGCAAAATCATGATCAGAAGTGGGGGAAACGGCGACAACTAACCGAAAACAGTCGTCATTCTATAAAAAAAGTGACCCTCAGATCAGGTCACTTTTGTTTTTCCATATGTTGCTGAATCGTTCGTTCGTATTCGTCTGTCCTGTTTTTCAGAACGGGTTTTACTCCGTTGCGATGAGCAGCACGAGAAATCATATGTCCGGACACAGGGGCAGTCAGCAGGGTGAAGAGAATAGCCAGTAATAGCTTACCACTGGCAATGCCGTGTTCAGCGTACATGAATAAAAAGGCACCAATCAATAAGCCGGCAATACCGAGAGTGGAAGCTTTTGTGGCTGCATGGAGTCGTGTATAAACGTCAGGGAATCGGACAATGCCAATGGAACTTGACAGGATGAAAAATGTTCCTGACAGTAAAAAAAAGGCTATGACGATGTTCAGTGTTATCTCAATCCACGTTTCGATCAATAATGACACCCCTTTCCAGATATTTGGCTACTGCTATCGTTCCAATGAACAGGAGAATCCCAATGAGCAAAATAACGTCATTGAATTTCGTTGTAACAACTAGTATTGCCATCAATGCGGCAAGTCCCATTAAATTCATGCCAATGGAATCGAGTGCCACTGCACGGTCAGCATTGGTGGGTCCGTTGATGATTCGGTACAAAAGCAGGAGCAGGGAGATGGAAATCCCCACAAGACCAGCAATTGTTGCGATATACAATATGGTTTCAGTTGCAGAAAGAAGACTGCTCATTGTGTCACCTCTGAAATGGCTTTTTCAAACGTATTTTTAATGTCATGGATGGAGTCGTCAATATCATCGATATCCATTGCATGGATGTAAAGATAGGCATTGTCGTCTGAAACGGCGACTGACAATGTGCCAGGCGTGAGAGAAATCAGGTTTGCAAGCAGGGTGATTTCCCAGTCGTTTTTCAAATCAGTCGGCATGGCAAATATGCCCGGTTCAAATTCAGGGTCACGTTTGTACACCAGTTTGACGATGTCAATGTTTGATGAAATCAGCTCCTTGATGAACAAACCAATTAATTTCGTTATTCTCCATACACGCCGTAAATAAAATGTATCCGGTATAAAGCGATTCAACAGGAGCAATAACAGGATCCCCAAAGCATAGCCGGCAATGAAACTGGCTGGTGTATAGCTTTCACTTAAGAACATCCACATTACCGCAATGATTAGGTTGATAACAATCTGAAAGGCCATATACATTACTCCTTCAATACAGCATCAATATAGATTTCCGGCTGAAGCAAATCAGCGGATACTGATTCAATAAACGGATAGATAAACTCTGCCCCGACTCCGATAAATACCGACAATGCCAGCAGCATGACAATGGGGGCAATCCGTCCTTTTAATGATATGCGTTTGACTGATTCGTCCTTTTCTCCCCAAAATCCATTAATGAAAATTTTCATAATGGAATAAAGGATTAATAGACTTGTAAGCAGCCCAATAATTACAATTGCCACTTCCCTGCTGGCCAAAGCACCTTTCAGTAGCAGTAACTTACCAATAAAGCCGCTGAACGGCGGGATTCCAGCTAAGACAAATGCTGACAAGAACAAAAGCCAGCCGAGAAATGGGTAATAATGGATCAACCCACTGAATTTGCGCAAATCGGACGTGCCCGCAGCATAAACAACAGTTCCGGCAAGCAAAAACAGACTTGCTTTAATAAGCATATCATGGATCAGATAGTAGATAGAACCGCTTAGCGCAAACTGATTGAATACGCCAATCCCCATCAGAATAAAGCCGATAGCCGGAATAATATTGTAGGCAATGATCAACTTGATATTACTGGTTGATAGTGCACCAATGATGCCAAAAATCATCGATAAACCTGCAATCCAGATGAAAATGTCGTGTGTCAGTCCGGTTTTATGTACGAAAATCAAGGAAAAGACACGGATAATCGAATAGATTCCAACCTTCGTCAGCAAAGCTCCGAACAGTGCCGAAATAACCGGGTTTGGAGCAGCATATGAATTCGGCATCCAGTAGTATAATGGGAACAAAGCTGCTTTGACCGCAAAAACAAAAAACAGAAGGATGCCGACGGTTGTCAGGATTCCCTGCTGATCGACCTCCTGTACGCGCTGGGCGATCTGGGCCATATTAACTGTTCCAACCGCGCCATATATAAAGGCAACGGCGGTTACAAACAGCATAGACGAGAATAAGTTAATGAATACATATTTGATGGATTCGCGCAGCTGCACTTTATCCCCGCCAAGAACAATCAGTCCATAGGAAGCCATCAGCAGCACTTCAAAGAAAACAAACATATTGAATAGGTCACCGGTCAGAAAAGCACCGGACACACCTGATATTAAGAAGAAAAAGAACGAATAAAAGTAGAATCGTTCTTTCCTGTCTGTAAGAGAGCTCGGTGCATAGAACGCGCAGGCGGTTGCGACAATATTCGTTGTAAATACAAGGAGTGCCGCCAGTTTATCAGCAACTAGGACGATCCCATATGGCGCTTTCCAGTCACCTGTTTCGAGAATGACGGTGCCATCTGTAAAGACCACCCAGAGCAGGAGTCCGGCAATAACCAGATTAATAAGAATGAATAGTTTGGATAACGGGCGAACCCATTGCAGTTTCTTCGGAAAGAATGCAAGGATGATACCCGCAATTAATGGTGTGATGATAGGCAAAACTGCAAGATTACTCATTATCGTTACCCCTTAATTGTTCCATATTATCAGTATCATTTTCGGTTGCTGTCCGGTATGCCAGTACCAGAAGCAAGCTTGTAATCCCAAAGCTGATGACAATTGATGTCAGGATGAGCGCCTGTGGCAATGGATCCGTATATTCAGATATCCCTTCTGTCAGGATAGGTGGATTACCCTGTTTCAGCTTCCCCATGGTCAGGATGAATAAGTGTGCACCATGGGACAGCAGGACAGTCCCGATAATTATCCGCAGCAGCTGTTTTTGCAGCAGATTATAAATGGCAGTGGCAAATAGAATTCCTGCCAGAATTAAAATGATAAACTCCATTTACTTTGCCCCCTTATTTGATTTCAACTTAATGAGGCTATAGATGGCAAGCGCTGCAATGCCGAGAACTGTTATTTCAAATAGTGTGTCAAGCCCACGCATATCAACGAGAATAACGTTGACAACATTGTCCCCGCCGCCAAGCGAATGCGATGTTTCCAGAAAATAGTCGGAAATGGTGCCAAACCAGTCACTGCTATGGGCGGAAATGCCAATCAGCGTCATTAGTGCGCCAAATCCAATGGAAACAATGCCATTTGTCAACCGAGTGCTTGCTGGTTCTTTATTGTTGTCCAAATTCGGCAAGTGATAAAAACAGAGTAAAAACAGTGCCACTGAGACGGTCTCAACCACAAGTTGGGTCAGTGCCAAATCAGGTGCCCGGTAAATGACGAACAAGAGAGAGACGCCATAGCCCACCACACCGGCAATCAATATAGCACCAAGGTTCTGTTTTGCAAAAATGGTTCCGATTGCCGCAGCAACAATGACGAGAACGACGGCTACCTCTGTAGCGGTCACGGACGCAAGGTTGCTGAAATCAATCGTGAAGCCGTCAGTTGCCAGCATAAATCCAAGTGTTACCAAAAGGATGGTGCTTAGAATGATGGCAATATAAAGCCTTAAGGACCCTGTCATATAGAATCTGGTAATATTCCCTGACCAGCTGTCCAATTTAGCAATAATACTGTCGTAAATGTTATTGACACTCCTCTGGCCGGGAACGAAGCTATAAACCTTGCTCCACTTCCTTCTTGTGGAAACAAGGACAGCACCAATCGCTACAACCGCCAGCGACATTTGAAAGGCAGTTGACTCAAAACCATGCCAGAACGTAATTTCTTTTACAATGGTTGTTCCTGCTACTGCTTCCGCGGCATGTGCAATGAACGTGCCATTAAATGCGTTCGGAAACAGGCCAATCAGAATAACGCCAAGTACCAGGATAAGTGGTGCGATAAGCATGCCAAACGGTGCTTCATGCGGTTGTTTGGGCAGTTGGCCGGTTTGTTTTTTACCTGCAAACGTACCGAAAAGGAAGTAGAGCGAATAGACAAAGGTGAAAATACTGCCAAACACTGCTAAGTATGGAATGGCCTCCACGAGAAAATTCGCCACAGCACTAGCGTCTGCCGGCAACTCTAGTGTTGATTCGAAAAACAGTTCTTTACTGTAAAACCCATTCAGAAATGGCAGCGGAATGCCTGCCATGGAAAAGGTGCCAAAAAACGCCAGTGCCGCAGTCATTGGCATGAATGTCATCAGTCCGCCCAGCTTCCGTATATCACGTGTACCTGTTTCATGGTCGACAATACCGGCAACCATAAACAGACTTCCTTTGAATGTAGCGTGGCAAAGAATATGGAAAACAGCTGCAAAAATCGCGACCTCTGTGCCAAAACCCAGCATCGCCATAATCATGCCCAATTGACTGATTGTTGAAAAGGCTAAAATAGCTTTCAGGTCTGTCTGGTGAACGGCCATGTAGGATCCCCAGCATAATGTGATGATGCCGGCGATGCTTACAATGATAAAGAACCATTCATAATCAGCGAAAATCGGTGAGAATCGCGCCACCAGAAACAGTCCAGCCTTTACCATGGTTGCTGAGTGCAAGTAAGCACTGACAGGTGTCGGTGCTTCCATTGCATCAGGCAGCCAGATATGGAACGGAAATTGGGCCGATTTGGTGAATGCCCCCAATAAAATAAATCCGAGGGCAAGCGGCATGTATGGACTGTTCATGATGACTTCAGAATTACTGATCATGATCTGGATACTCGATGTCCCTGTCATAACGGATAACAGAATAAATCCGCCGAACATGCTTAAACCGCCAAAAATGGTGATAAGCATGGATTTTAGTGCACCGTATCTGGACTTTTCCTTAAAATGCCAATAGCCAATCAGCAAAAAGGAAGAAATGGATGTCAATTCCCAAAACGTATATAGCACAAAAATGTTATCGGAAAGCACGACGCCAAGCATAGCTGACATAAACATCAGTAAGTAAACGTAAAAATGTCCCAAACGTTCATTTCTGTCAAGATAATAAATGGAATACAGAACTACCAGAGTACCGATTCCGCTAATCAGCAATACAAATAAGAGACTCAGGCCGTCCAGGTAGAAATCAAAATTAATGCCGAGTGACGGAATCCAGTCATATGATTGCCGGACAGGTTCAAAACCTGTTCCGATAAAACGGATAAAGTAGAGAAAAACTGCTGCCGGAATCAGAAGTACAGGAATTCCTGTATGCAGTTTATGTTTCATTTTGCTGATGAAAGGGATGATACAGGCAAGCAGAAGTGGAATAAGTACTATGTAAAGCATCTGGTTAAAGTCCTCCTCTAAGTATGAAAGGCAATATTTCTATTTTTTTAAGTAGTTTGTGCCAGGGTTTTGATATTATCATGGTCAGCTTATCACAATCCCGTGTTACAGAAAATAAAAAAACCTTGTCAATTTGATGACAAGGGGGGTGATGGCGATATTGGTCAGCTATGTGATTTGATTTTGTGCGTTAAACTCCTTCTGCTGATTTCTTTTTCAATAAGGTATATAAAGTCGGGGCTTAAGTTTAATTCATTTGCTTTATAATAGGATTCCAGCAGCAGCTCATCTGACAAATATTCCATGAATATAGCCCTCCTAACTTTTTCAACGCTTGCTGCATAACTTGATGATATTTAATAATTTACCATGAAATAGTAGCCGGAACAAGCATTCTGTTATCCACATTCGTTTGTAGATAACCTGTGCACAGGATAATAAAACGAGCGAAAAATGTTGATATTTCGCTGTGGACTATGTGCACTGAGTTATCCACATATCGAATTATGCCTGAAATTGTCGAACGGTTTCTGGCATACTATTCATAGAGCAGAAAAAAACAGTATGGATTTGCTCCAATATGTTTGTTTTCAATGTGGAAAGTTGGTACTGGTTTACGTTATAATAGGCAAATGCTGTATATTCTATTAAAATTAACGTATGGTTGAACGTATTGCAAAAGGGAATAATACAATCGAAATAGTAGCAGTAAGAGGTGTGACGGGTTGTTTAAATTGTTTTTGCCGAATCAGCATGTAAAAAGTGTTTTTGATATTCATCCGGCCGACTTGCAGCAAAAGGGGATAAAAGGGATCATTACCGATTTGGATAACACGCTTGTCGCATGGGATGTAAAGGATGCGACACCTGAAATAATGGAATGGTTCAGGATAATGAATGAACATAATATAAAAGTAACGATTATCTCCAATAATAAAATGGAACGGGTGAAGCTTTTTTCCGAACCGCTTGATACGCCATTTGTTTTCAGTGCAAGAAAGCCACTGAGCCACGCATTCAAACGTGCTGCAAAGGAGATGAAATTAAAGAAAGAAGAAATTGTCGTTGTTGGTGACCAGATTCTAACAGACATTCTTGGCGGCAATATGGCAGGGTTTTATACAATTCTGGTAGTGCCAATTGTACAGACGGATGGAAAAGTCACCCGGATAAACCGGAAAATTGAACGGCGAATTTTAAGTTTTATGCGCAGGAAGGGTAAGATAAGCTGGGAGGAGTAAATATGGAAAAAATCAATTGTCAGGGCTGTGGAATTCCTATCCAGACAACGGAGGCGGATCAGGCTGGCTATACACCGGAAAGCGCGCTTGACAGGGATACTGTCTTATGTCAGCGCTGTTTCCGTCTGAAGCATTACAATGATATACAGGACGTGTCTATGTCTGATGATGACTTTTTGGAAATGGTGAGTCAAATTAGGGACAAAGAAGGATTGGTTGTTCATCTAATTGATATTTTTGATGCGGAAGGGACTATTATTAAGAGCTTGCCGCGGATCATTGGCGACAAGCCGGTGATTCTCGTTGGGAATAAAATGGATCTGCTTCCGAAATCGACGAACCGGAGAAAGCTTACCCAATGGCTCCGGTCGGAAGCGAAAAAAGCAGGAATTACCGTTAAAGACGTTTATTTGATTTCCTCCGTAAAAGGGCATGGGCTGTCCGATTTAACGGAAGCCATTGATCGCTGGAGAAATCAGCAAGACGTATACATCGTAGGGACGACAAATGTAGGGAAATCGACGTTTATCAATAAACTGATTGAGCAGACAACTGGTACGGAGAATGTGATTACCACCTCCTATTTCCCTGGTACAACACTTGGTTTTATTGAAATTCCGCTTGATGATGCGTCAGCTTTTATTGATACACCGGGCATTGTCAATAAAAAGCAAATGGCGCACTATGTTTCCGAAAACGATTTGAAAGTGATTACACCAAAAAAAGAAATTAAGCCGAGGGTTTATCAGCTGAACAGCCAGCAGACTCTTTTTATTGGCGGATTAGCACGGCTCGACTTCCTGAAGGGGGAACGTCAATCGTTTATTTGCTATTTCGCAAATGAACTGGCGATACATCGGACGAAGCTGCAAAAAGCGGACGATCTGTTCAGAGAGCATCAGGGGGAGCTTTTATCACCGCCTGATGAGGATACACTTAGGATTCTGCCGGAAATGGATGACCATTCATTCCGGCTGGATAGCGAAAAAAATGATATTGTATTTCCCGGACTAGGTTGGGTTACGGTGCCCGGCAGCAATTTGACCGTGTCCGCGCATAGTCCGAAAGGCGTCCGTGTATCCGTCAGAAATTCATTTACGTAGGAGGTTCCCATATGCGCCTAAAACTTGGTCTCATCGGTTATCCCATTCAGCACTCCCTGTCACCGTGGATTCATAACCGCTTTCTCGAAAAAGCGGGGACAGACGGACAATATTCATTGTTCGAAATCAGTCCAGAAGATTCATTTGAAAAGAAATTGGAGCATCTGAAAACAAGTGAGATTAACGGGCTTAACGTGACAGTTCCGTATAAACAGCAGATCATTCCCTATCTGGATGAGCTTGATTGGAAGGCGGAAATGACAGGTGCTGTTAACACGGTTGTCAGCAACAATGGAAAATGGATAGGGTATAACACTGATGGGACTGGCTATGTACGTGGTCTGAAAGAGAAATACCCATCTGTTTTCAGGGATACCTCAAACAGGATTTTAATACTGGGGGCAGGCGGGGCTGCACGGGGAATTTATCAGGCATTGGCCGCTGAAGGGTTTTCGCGTATTGATATAGCCAACCGGACACCATCCAGTGCTGAGGCAATTGCTCAATCAGGTAATGGTGGTGTCCAAACTGCGGTTTTAGGGTTGCACGAGGCCGGAGAATCGCTTGGACATTACAGTCTGATTGTCCAGACAACCGCCGTTGGCATGAAACCAAATGCCGAGGAACAAATCATTTCACTGGAGCACTTGGATGCGGACAGTATTGTCAGTGACATTATTTATCAGCCACTCACCACCAGTCTGTTACAGGAGGCACGCCGGAGAGGGGCATCGATTCACTATGGTCACACCATGCTGTTATACCAAGCACAATATGCTTTTCAACTATGGACATCGGAAAAGGTTCCAATTTGCGATATGGAACAGCAGCTAAAAAACGTACTGGAAGGAAGATAATATGCTGACAGGAAAACAAAAACGCCAACTGCGTTCGATGGCACATCATGAAAAACCAATTTTTCAAGTAGGTAAAACAGGTGTGAATGACAATATGATCCATCAAATTGGTGACGCACTCGAGAAACGGGAACTTTTGAAAGTGAGTATTCTGCAGAATTGTCTGGAAGATAAGCATACAGTTGCTGAGAAACTTGAGGCCGGTACTGGCGCTGAGGTTGTCCAGATAATTGGAAATAATATTGTACTTTATAAAGAATCAATGGAAAACAAACAAATTCAGCTTCCGTAAAGGAGTCAGTCATGAAACATGTTGGAATATTGGGCGGTACATTCGATCCGCCGCATATAGGCCATTTGATTGTCGCTGAGGAAGTCCGTGCGGAACTAGAGCTTGACGAAGTATGGCTCATGCCATCACAGGAACCGCCGCACAAACATACAGCAGCAGCTGACGCCGATGATCGTGTCAATATGGTCAGCAGCGCCATCAACGCTAATCCTTCTTTTAGCGTGGAGACGATTGAATTGGATCGCTCAGGTAAGTCCTATACGTATGATACAATAAAATTGCTGACAGACAAACACCCGGAAGTTCGTTTTTACTTTGTAATAGGTGCCGATATGGTGGAGTATTTGCCGCACTGGAAACATATTGACGAGCTTATGGATATGGTGCGGTTTGTAGGAGTGAAACGAAACGGTTTTGAGCTGGAAACCACGTATCCAATTATAGAAGTGGATATCCCGCTCATTGACATTTCGTCAACAGATATAAAAAACCGGCTTGCCAGTGGAAGATCCATTAAGTATTTGGTTCCGGCGGGTGTTGAGACTTATATAAAGGAGAACCATTTGTATGAAGAAAGATGAAGCTATCCAAATTGTAAAGCCGCATCTCAAGCAGGAACGATTCGAACACACATTGCGAGTTGCCGATACTGCTGTCCGATTGGCAGAAAAATATGGCGGTTCTTTGGAAAAAGTGGAATTGGCAGCCATTCTGCATGATTATGCTAAGTATTTTCCGCTTGAAGATATGCAGCAGATTATTAGCGAAAGCGACTTGTCCGACGATTTGCTGGACTACCACCACGAATTATGGCACGGGCCTGCAGCATCCGTTCTGGTGAAACGGCGGCACGGGGTAATGGATACAGACATTCAAAATGCGATTCATTATCATACAACAGGAAGAGCCAGTATGAGCAAGATGGAAATGATTATTTTTGTTGCTGACTATATTGAGCCGGGAAGATCATTTCCGGGTGTCGATGAAGTGAGAGAAACAGCGGAAACAAATTTACACCGTGCAGCTTGGATGGCGCTCAGAAATACGATACAGTTTCTTGTTGACAAACACGCTACTGTTTATCCTGATACGTTTTATGCGTACAATGATTTAACGAAACGTCTTAATGCTGGAGGTAATGACAATTCATGAATAGTAAAAAAATTATTGAACAGATTGCACACGCATGTGATGATAAGCAGGCGAAAGATATTGCAGCTTTAGACATGCAGGAAGTATCACTCGTAGCGGATTATTTTCTTATTTGTCATGGCAATAATGAACGACAGGTTCAGGCAATTGCAAGAGCCATTAAAGAAACCATGGAAGAAATGGACATGACCATTAAACGGATGGAAGGGTTTGAACAGGCTCGGTGGATTCTGGTTGACCTGGATGATGTTGTTTGTCATGTATTCCATAAGGATGAACGATTGTATTATAATCTGGAACGGTTATGGGGCGATGCGGAACGAATTAATCTTCCTATAGAGTCAGCGGGAAATGATCATGAGTTATGAGCAGATGGCTTATTATTATGATGTGCTGATGGCAGAGGCCCCATATGATGAATGGAAATCATTTACCGAAGCCATGATTGCACAAGCTGGAAAACCGGTTTCGTCTATAATTGATTTAGGCTGTGGGACCGGTCAGATCACCACACGCCTTGCCAGGGCGGGCTATAAAATGACTGGGGTTGATTATTCCAGTGATATGCTGGCAGTCGCGCAAGAACGGGCGGAAACGGAAAAGCTTCCGGTGCAATTCATTCAGCAGGATTTGCAGATGCTTGAAGGGTTGCATGGATACGATGCGGCTGTCAGTTATTGTGATGTTATGAATTACATAATAGAAGAGGATGAGCTTCGGATTGTTTTTCAGTGTGTTGCAGCTTCACTAAAACCGGGGGGCCTGTTCATTTTTGACGTGCATTCCTTGCAGCACGTGCATGAGCACTATATGAACCAGACGTTTGCCGATGTCGATGATGAGGTCGCTTACATATGGTTTTGTGCAGAAGGTGACCAGGAAGGTGACATGCACCATGACCTGACGTTCTTTGCCCGGGACAATATCAGTGGTCGCTATACCCGGTTTGACGAGTATCATCACCAGCGGACATATCCAATCGGTTTTTATAAACAGCTGCTGAATGAAACGGGGTTTGCGATCCAGCACGTAGCAAGTGATTTTTCTGTAGAAAACAATGCTATCGGAGAAAATGCTGAACGACTATTTATCACTGCTGTAAAACGGCCGGAGGAATAAATTTCTCTGGCCGTTTTTTAAATGATGGACCTTTTCGCAACCTTGTTGTTTAGCCATTGCAGTTAATATAAACTGTGACACACTGAAAATTCTTTTCGTGACACTTTCTTTCGTTCTAATGATTGATGAGTGCTTGAATTCGCTCCGGCAGAATACTTTGCTTTCCGCGGGCACGGCTTCAGCCGGCTGAGGCGTTCCCCATGGCAAAGAAGACACTGCGAATGCGCCCAAAGGAAGCTTAAGTAGATGTCGCGCTTGTACCCGGAGTGGTGAAAGCGAGTATTTTTCCGCAGCGTTGGACTAGCGCTCATATTATATAGGATGAGAGGAGGTCATGCTAGAGTTATGTCGCAATTTATAGGAATTGTTAAGTAGGGTTTCATTCTTTAGAGTGACGCAAAAATCAACAGTTTAGAAAAAAACCAATAAATAAAAAGGATTTTGCGGAGGAATGTCGAATAGGTTATATGAATGAAAAAGTCCCCCTCATTCTCCAGTACGCTAAAATTCTCCAAAGGAAGTGACGCCTCTTGCTTCATCCTCTGAAAAAATATGGATTCCCTATTATTCTTGTTGTGATTGCTGGCATCTTTATATTCTGGAATAACAATGATTCCAACCATGCTGCTGTTGAAAAGGATCCTGATGCTGCTGATTCGGCGAAGGAGACAGAGGCCCCCGGTGACACTGGTACAATTGATGCGCCCACTAAAGTGATGGTCGATGTGAAAGGGGAAGTTACCGAGCCGGGTGTTTACGAAGCCAAAACGGATGCCCGTGTCCATGATGTGATTCAAATGGCCGGCGGATTTACGAAAAATGCTGACCAGACAACCGTTAATCTGGCTCAAAAAGTCCAGGATGAGATGGTCATTATGGTGCCGGATGATGCGGAAAACACAAACCCATCTTCAGCAGCATCTGGGTCAGGAACGGAGAAAGTGCGGATTAATTATGCAGACCAGGCCGCGATAGAAGAATTAAATGGAATTGGGCCATCGAAAGCACAGGCAATTATTCAATACCGTGAGGAGAACGGATTGTTTAAAACCGCAGAAGACCTGCTCGACATTTCCGGTATCGGTGAGAAAACACTCGAAGCAATGAAGGAAGATATTCAGATACCGTAGTTGACGCATTAAAAACAGCGGATGTAAACTGAACTAATGAAGTAAAGGTGGGTAATGATATATGAAGCGAATTCCGTGGGATCAATATTTTATGGCACAAAGTCATTTGCTGGCCATGCGCAGCACCTGTACCAGGCTAATGGTCGGGGCTACTATCGTCAGGGATAAGCGCATCATTGCAGGTGGGTACAATGGTAGTGTCTCCGGGGGCGTTCATTGTATTGATGAAGGCTGCTATATCATGGATGGCCATTGTGTCCGCACCATCCATGCGGAGGCGAATGCGCTGCTGCAATGTGCCAAATTCGGCGTGCCAACGGACGGTGCAGAAATGTATGTAACACATTTTCCATGCCTGCAGTGCTGCAAGCAGATTATTCAAAGTGGGATGAAGGCGGTATATTACGCCACGGATTATAAAAATCATCCATATGCACTTTCCTTATTCGAAGATGCCGGCGTGGAAACAAAGAAAGTGGAATTGACAGAGCTGTCGATTGATGCGAATTATCAGGACAAGGATGCCTATGTTAAGCGGCTTCTGGCAGAACTTGAAAGGCAGACAACGAACCAGGAAAAGTTCCAGGCCTTACAAACTGAGGCTGAATCCCTTTTCCGGTTATAGGTGCGCCTGATGCGCGGATATTGGCATCTCCCCGCCCTGGGCATGGTAACCAGCTTTCTGGCCATTACGCTTAATCAAGGGTGGCTGATTGGGCTATTCTTCTGCTGGACAGCCTGGTTATATGTTCGCAAAAGGCTGGGGAAACTGCCCATTATTGTTTCCCTGGCCGCAACACTTTTTTCATTATTTTACCTTCCCAGTCTGGAAACCCCCGCACCAGATATTCCCTACAACGGTAATCAGACAATTACGGGACTGGTAACAAGTCCCGTGCATGAAAGCGAAGCAAAAATCGAATTCACTTTGACGGATGATCTTACCGGCATTGACTTTCTCGTCACTTATTTTGGGGAAAAGCGAGAAGGTCTGCATTTGAAACACGGTGCTTCCTGCCGGATTGATGGAACCCCTGAGCTGCCTGAACCCGGCAAAAACCCGGGGCAGTTTGATTTTCGTCATTATCTGGCTTCACAGGGAATACATTATCAGATCGTGCTTAATTCGCCTGAAGCTGCCACGTGTACTGGGTCATCGTCCATGCAGCATCTGTATCAGCTGCGTTCTGATTTGATCGATTACGTACGCCAAAAAGTAAGTCCACAGACGGCGGCATGGCTGAATGCGCTTGTGCTTGGAGATGATTCACAGATTAGTGATGACACTAAACAGATTTTCCAGCGCTGGAATTTAACCCATCTCCTGGCCATCTCCGGTTTGCACGTTGGGCTGGTCGTCGGGTTTATTTATCTTTTTCTCGTTAAATACGCTGGAGTGACGAAACATAAGGCGCAATGGTCTGTAATGATTTTTTTGCCGGTTTATGCGCTGCTTGCCGGCGGTGAACCATCTGTCTGGCGGGCAAGTGCAATGGTTGTTTTGTTTATAGCCGCTGGAAAGCTGAAATGGAAATGCAGTGCGCTGGATGTGCTTAGCATTGTTTTTATTGTGCTGATTTGCCTTGATCGGTATATCGTTTATCAGGTAGGCTTTCAATTATCCTTCTGTGTGACGTTTGGCCTGCTTTTGTCAAAGGACTGGCTTCTACAGACGAGTAGCTCATTTTTCTCCATCCTGAAAATCAGCTTTATCTCCCAGATGATGATTCTCCCGCTTCAAGTGACGTATTTTTTTACATTTCAGCCCCTGTCCATTCTATTCAATGTGGTCGTCGTTCCTTACTTTACACTGTTTGTTATTCCACTTATGTTCGCTATCCTGCTCCTTGCTCCTGCTGCAGGTTTCCTTCTTCCGTTATTGGAAGTCCTGTTCGTTCGTATCCATAACCTGTTCATTCTATTCATTCAATTTATTGATCAAGTGGCACATGAACCTCTCGTCATCGGAGCGTTTCCGTTGGCAAGTGTTGCCTTGTATTACATTATTTTCGTCACATTCATGATGAAAGTCGAAGCAGAAAGACGGAAAGAGGCTTTCATCTGGGGATGCAGTCTCGTACTGCTCCTATTTATGATTGTCATCAGGCCATATTTATCCCCCGACGGAAAAGTGACCATGCTTGATATTGGACAGGGGGATGCGATTGTTGTGGAACTTCCCTATCGTGAAAGTGTTATTCTCATTGATGCAGGAGCAAAGCTGAGTTTTGACACAGACAAGCCATCTGAAGGTGTTTATAAACAAATTATCAGACCGTATTTGCTGTCACAGGGGATTAATGAAATTGATGCTATTTTCATTTCACATGGAGATTTGGATCATATGGGGAGCCTTCCATTCATAGCAGAAGATCTGCCGGTTCACCATGTAATTGTGAGTCCATATTATACATTCAGGAGATCTGTGTTCGACACAATAACAGATGCTGGTGCGGAAATTGTCCGGGCGGGTTCTGGTGATGCTCTGACGGTCGGGGATCAGGTATTCAAAGTGCTGTCGCCAAATACCGATCATGGGACACCAAACGAAAATTCACTCGTTCTTTATGCAGAATTTGGCGGGAAAACATGGCTGTTTACTGGTGATGTCGACGACGGTATAGAAAAAAACATAATCAGCAACTACTCTGGGTTAAATGCTGATGTACTCAAAGTCGCTCATCATGGAAGTGATACGTCGTCAGATCCTGCTTTTCTTCAGAAGATTAAGCCTGCCTATGGGCTTATTTCCGTGGGGGAGAACAACATGTACGGCCATCCCCACGAGCAGGTGCTCCGTTCACTGGCGGAAGAGGATGTAATGGTTTTTCGCACAGATGAACAGGGGGCAGTACAGTACCATTTCAGAGGAAGAAGAGGCACATTTTCCACCTATTTGCCATAGGCTATGAGTGGCATTAGAAAGACTGGGGGCCTAGCCTTGTTTTATAGCAAGTGCCGGAGTATTTCTTATAAGGTCATCCATAATTTATGATTTCTGACGTTATAAGAAAAGAGACTGCGGGTAAGCAGTCTCTTTTTCCGGATGAACGGGTTAGCCCGTTGTAATAAGTCATGATCTCCTAATGTACGTTCCGGAGATAGGAATAGGTATCCAATTCAAATCACGAACCTACAACGTTGAATAAAACACCAATTGCAAAAATCAGGACAAAGAAAATAAACGAAAAGCTAAAGCCTTTAATGGAATCGACTACATCATTATTTTTTGATTGCGGGTCCTTTTCAAATTCGTTCACATCTACCCCTCCTATACAGTTACCAGTATAAAATAAATACATAAAAAAATCCACTTTTGACCGCAAATGTCACAAAAATTAATTGCCATCACTAGAAAGACTTAACAACTATACTTTTGGCCGTAAACGTTAAACCTATAAGTAACAAACCCCGTTTAAAATTCAGTTCCTAGGGCTGAAGTTTAAACGTTCATATAGATTGCGGAGGGAATTCAGTTCATTCATTGCAGTTCCCTCCTGCCCCATTTTCACATGATTATCCCGCCATCTGATTCCCATGGCGGGATATAATTAAAATGCTTGCCTTTCAGCAGGATCCGTTTTACGATTACAGTATGGAGTGAATCGTATGACGTATATGGACGTGCTGCAGCAAGTAAAGAAAAAACAGATTGCACCAGTATATTTATTATATGGAACAGAATCGTATTTCATACAGAAAATAACAGCGTACATAAAAAAAGCCGTACTGCCTGATGATGCAGATCCAAGTGAGCATTTGTCTGTATATGACCTGGAGGAAACACCTGTGCAGGAAGTGATTACAGATGCGGAAACATATCCCCTGTTCGGAGGAAAAAAATTAATCATCGCCAATAATCCGGGCTTTTTAAAAACTAAACCGGATAAGCTGCCGTTTGATCATGACCTTGACACCTTAAGCCGCTATCTTAGCCAGCCCGTCGACTATTCCATCATCATATTCACAGCACCGTATGAAAAGATTGATGAACGGAAAAAAGTCACAAAGCTTCTGAAACAGAATGGTGTTGCCGCAGAATGCAATCCGATTCGGGAGTATGAGCTGCGGAGCTGGATCACCAATCTCGCCGGCAGTATGAAGATAACAATCCAGGACGATGTTTATGAGTTGCTGGAATCTGAGTTGACCGCTAATTTGCATCAGCTGCGGAACGAACTGTACAAGCTCAAGCTATATGTTGGGGAAAATGGCACGGTTACCAGGGAAATTGCCGAAAAACTGGTTGCCCACTCCGGAAATAGCTCATCGTTACGTCTAGTTGATGCAGTGATTGACCGGGATCTGCATAAAGCCATTTCCATTTATAAAGATCTCGAAAAAATGAAGGAAGAACCAATTGGTCTTGTGGCACTGCTCGCTTTCCAATTCCGCACCATCTTGCGTGTGAAATTGCTGAACAAGAAAGGATATAGCCAATCTCAGATGCGAAAGCAGGTCGGGGTGCATCCGTATGTTATTAAAATGGCCATGCAGCGGGAAAAGAAATTTACAACAGACCGTCTGCAGGAAATAATGGATAAATTGGCTGAGACGGATCACGCCATTAAGCGGGGCGGTATGGAGAAAGGGCTTGCCTTCGAATTGCTGCTCCATGAGCTGGTCCAGTAGACATAAACATCGCCACTGCGACATGATAACGAACGTAAAAAACGATCCTTGAATGGGATCGTTTTTAATTCTTTGTATGTGTTTGCATTAAGCGCCCAGCTCATTGACCATTTTGGCCAAGCGGGACTTTTGCCGGTTGCCGTTATTTTTGTGGACGCCGCCTTTTTGTACGGCTTTGTCGATTTTTTGGAACGTTACAGGCAGTGCAGCTTTTGCTTTATCTGTCTCTTTCGCCTCAATTAATTTCTCCAAATCCTTGATCCGTGTGCGCATTTCCGTTTTGAAGTTTGTATTCTCAACGCGCTTCTTCTGGTTCACGCCGACACGTTTAATTGCTGATTTGATGTTAGCCAATTGTTTCACCTCCGTTGCCATAAGTGGATTACGTCACTGGAATATTACTTCATCTAGTGCAGCAAACGTAATTGTATCAGACGTTTACGACCTTTTCAATAGCTTTGCCCGCTGCTCTGTATGTTTTGGACAGAAATCGTACAGTCTATAGAATGGACTCATTTACCGGAAAGGGAGGATTGGAATGAGAGACGAGGATAAACAGTTTGATGTCCGGACAGATCTTGCAGTTGAAGCAAAAGATATGATTGTTGAAAAAGAGGAAGACGAGGAAAAAAATGATGTGCAAGGCGTAACCGTCAAAGAAAAGCAGGAAGGGGACATTGCTATAACCTATGTTGACATTGATGCGGAGGGAGAGGAACGACTTGGTAAAAAACAGGGTTCCTATATCACCATCTATGCTGACGGTGTAAAGAACCAGGACACAGCCAGTCAAAAAGCAGCAGCTGAGGTTTTTGGCAAGGAATTGGGAGAATTGCTGAATAAGAATAAGGTTCCGGAAGATGGTACCGGATTGATTGTGGGGCTTGGAAACTGGAATGTAACGCCAGATGCGTTAGGACCAATGTCTATCGAAAAAGTGCTGGTAACAAGCCACTTATTTGAACTGGAGCATGAATCTGTTTCAGAAGGCTATCGTCCGGTAGCGGCCGTTACACCTGGAGTGATGGGGGTGACGGGCATTGAGACAAGTAATATTATCTTCGGGATTGTTGAAAAATTCCAGCCTGATTTTGTCATCGCCATTGATGCGCTTGCCTCAAGGTCTGTTGAACGAGTCAACGAAACCATCCAAATTTCGGATGCTGGCATCCATCCTGGTTCAGGTGTCGGCAATAAGCGCAAAGAGCTTAGTGAAGATACACTGGGCGTACCGGTCTTTGCCGTAGGTTGTCCCACAGTCGTTGACGCAGTGACAATTACAAGTGATACCATCGATTTCATGTTAAAGCATTTAGGAAGAGAGTGGCGTGAGAAAGACAAACCTTCCAAATCGTTGACACCTGCTGGATTATCATTTGGCGGTAAGGACTTGTCTGAGGAGGACCTGCCGGATGAAGAAAAGCGCAAATCATTTCTTGGAATGGTAGGGAGTTTATCAGAGGAAGAGAAAAAGTCATTGATTAAAGAAGTCCTTACACCGCTGGGATACAATCTAATGGTAACACCAAAAGAAGTGGATGGGTTTATGAAGGATATGGCTGTACTGCTTGCAACAGGTTTAAATGCCGCCCTGCATGATCGAGTGACAGTGGAAAATTCTGCATCATACACACGGTAACAGTTCTGTCAGCTCTATCACGGTGAATAGATTGAAAAGAATTTGGTTCTATTTTAAAAGCATCATTCATAGATTCCATAACAGGCATAAAAAATGAAGGAGGGAAGAATGGTGCGTTCCCTTGTTGTTCTTTTATTACTGGCGTTGTTCTTTTTGACAGGTATGGTTGTAGGGATGGACCGTGATGGGCACCAGGCTGACACGACAAATAATAAGAAAGATGATTTTGAGCAAACGGAATCAAGCGATGAACAAGACCCGGACAAAGAAAAAATAAAAGTAACTAAAGTGAAGGAACAGAATAATGATCAAGTGGCTGATGCAGCGGCAGCGGAACCTGCAGCATCGAACCATTTCATTCTGAAAGCTGCATCTTTTTTGGAAGCTGGTGTCACGGGGGCTTATGAGCTGGTTGTACGTGTGGCATATCAGCTAGCTCAGGTGTTTTTCTGACATCGCTCGAATATCGGACATGCTTTCATTCTTGAATGTCTTCTGTGCAATTGCTATAATCAATCCTAGTCACGAACGTTGAAAATTGGCCTTTTACCGGAGACTATTCGGTAGAAGACATGTAGGAGTGGACATCATTTATGGTGAGGAAGCAGGCAAACGTACGTAATTTTTCGATTATAGCGCATATCGATCACGGCAAGTCAACACTTGCGGATCGCATCCTGGAGAAGACAAAGGCATTAACGCAGCGAGAGATGAAAGAACAATTCCTGGATGGGATGGAACTTGAGCGTGAACGGGGAATTACCATAAAACTGAATGCAGTACGACTAAACTATACGAATAAACAAAAAGAGGATTATTTGTTCCATTTGATTGACACACCCGGGCATGTGGATTTTACATATGAAGTTTCCAGGAGTCTTGCCGCATGTGAGGGTGCTATTTTAGTTGTGGATGCTGCACAGGGGATTGAGGCGCAGACACTGGCAAATGTTTATCTTGCCCTTGATAATGACCTGGAGATCATTCCGGTTATTAACAAAATTGATCTGCCAAATGCCGATACTGAACGGGTAGCTCAGGAGCTGGAAGACGTGGTTGGCATTGATAAAGATGACGTGATTCTAGCTTCGGCAAAAGATGATATCGGAGTGGATGAAATTCTTGAACGGATTGTTTCAGACATACCAGCACCATACGGAAATCCTGAAGATCCGCTTAAAGCACTTATATTTGATTCCCTGTATGATCCATACCGCGGTGCGATAGCTTATATTTGTGTTAAGGAAGGTTCCGTCAAAGTTGGTGACAAAATCAAGCTGATGGCGAATGGAAAGGAATTCGAAATTAACGAAATTGGTGTTTTTGCACCAAATCCGGTGCCAAGGGATGAGCTGACCGTTGGCGATGTCGGCTATTTGACAGCATCCATCAAAAATGTCAGTGATACCCGTGTCGGGGATACAATTACCCTTTCCAAAAACCCGGCAGAAGAACCACTGCCGGGCTATAAACGTTTGAACCCAATGGTCTTCTGTGGACTTTTCCCAGTTAATCCCAATCAGTATAACGATTTGCGTGAAGCATTGGAACGGCTGGAGCTGAACGATTCTTCCCTACAGTACGAAGCGGAGAGTTCACAGGCACTGGGCTTTGGCTTCCGGTGCGGTTTTTTGGGACTGCTGCATATGGAAATCATCCAGGAACGGATCGAACGGGAGTTTAATATTAGTCTGATTACAACAGCACCATCAGTTATTTATGAAGTTGAGAAAACAGACGATGAGACAGTAGAAGTTGACAATCCGTCCGTAATGCCGGATCCGCAAATTATCAACGAAGTCCGCGAGCCTTTTGTTAAAGCGACGATTATGGTGCCGAATGACTTTGTTGGGGCTGTCATGGAGATTGCGCAGAAAAAACGCGGCGAATTTGTTAATATGGAGTATCTCGATGAAGTCCGCGTCAATATTATCTACCACATTCCGCTATCTGAAATTGTGTATGATTTCTTTGATCAGCTGAAATCACAAACAAAAGGTTATGCTTCTTTTGACTATGATTTGATCGGGTATCGCCCGTCCAACCTTGTTAAGATGGATATTTTGCTGAATGGGGACACTATTGACGCACTGTCGTTCATTGTACACCGTGACTTCGCATACGAGCGGGGAAAGCATATTGTTGACAAACTGAAGGATCTGATCCCAAGACAGCAGTTTGAAGTGCCGGTCCAGGCGGCAATCGGGAATAAGATTGTTGCCCGGTCAACCATTAAAGCTATGAAAAAGAATGTGTTATCCAAATGCTATGGTGGGGACGTTTCACGAAAACGAAAACTGCTGGAAAAACAAAAAGAAGGCAAAAAGCGAATGAAAATGGTCGGGTCTGTTGAAGTGCCGCAAGAGGCCTTCATGGCCGTATTAGAAATGAATGATGATTAACTAATTTGCAGGATGGGGAAAACTTTTGCCGGGTGGCAGGGGTTATCCCTTTTCTTCGTATAGGAGCGAACAAAATGAAAGCACAATCCGTTTACATCCATATCCCGTTTTGTCAGCAGATATGCCATTATTGTGATTTTACGAAGTTTTTCTATAATGAACAATCGGCGGATGACTATATAGATGCACTTAAACAGGAAATAAACACAGCCATTGACGGTGAAAAAAACCGGGTGAACACAATTTTTATCGGTGGTGGCACACCGACAGCTCTGAATATGGGCCAACTGCAGTCACTTATGCAGCTGATCGATTCAAAGTTTGATATTGACAATTGCCTGGAATTCTCGATTGAAGCTAATCCTGGTGACTTTGATGAAGAAAAAATAAAACTGCTCAACAGTTTTGGCGTGAATAGGATTTCGCTTGGCGTACAAGTGTTCGATGATGCGATGCTGGAGCAGCTGGGGCGGCTTCATCAGGTGAAGGATGTTTACCGAACAGTCGATCTGCTGCAGCGGAATGGTTTTTATAATATCAGTCTTGATCTTATTTATGCCCTGCCAAACCAGACGGTAGAACATTTCCAGCACACTTTGGAGGAGGCTATTGCTTTCGGGCTCCCGCATTATTCAGCATATGCGCTGCAAATTGAACCGAAAACGATCTTTTATCAGCGGTATAAAAAAGGAAAACTGCATAGACCTCCACAGGAAGAGGAAGTACGAATGTATGAACTGCTGAAAAACACGATGCGCAGCAATGGCCTGAATCAGTATGAAATAAGCAATTTTGCCATGCCCGGTTTTGAAAGCCAGCACAACCTGACATACTGGAATAATGACCATTATTATGGTTTTGGAGCAGGGGCGCACGGGTATCTTCCGGGTGTACGCACAGGTAATATTCGGCCGCTTCCGGCGTATGTGAAGCAGGCGATGGAGAATGGCAGACCAATTTTGCATACAGAGGAATTAGGCGAACGGGAAATGATTGAAGAGGAAATGTTTTTGGGACTCAGAAAAATGGATGGAATAAACAGGGAGAGTTTTATTAAAAAATTCGGGTTTCCTTATGAGAAGTTGTATGGCAATGTTATCCATACGCTAAAACAAAAAGGCTGGATAGTTGATGAAGAAAAGAATATTCGTCTGACTGATCAGGGTGTTTTATTCGGGAACGAGGTTTTTGAGCGATTTTTGTTGGAAGAAAATGATCTGAATCGTGTGCGTTGACAACAAATTACCGATCTGATAATTTATTAATAGCATTAGCACTCGTTAGCGAAGAGTGCTAACAGAGGTGGTCATCATGCTAACGGAAAGACAATTGCTGATTCTGCAAGTAATTATTGATGATTTCATCGAAACGGCACAGCCGATAGGATCACGTTCTATTGCCAAGAAAGAGAATATCACGTACAGTCCGGCAACCGTACGGAATGAAATGGCCGATTTGGAAGATATGGGATTTCTTGAAAAAACCCATTCGTCATCCGGCCGCATCCCATCTGAAAAAGGTTATCGGTATTATGTCGATCATTTGGTGTCGCCTAAGGAAACAATGAGCAACATTAAAATAGTCGAAAATGTTATGCAGGAAGGTCTGTTCGAATTTGAACAGATTGTCCAGAGTTCTGCCGAGATACTGTCCGAGATTACAAACTATACATCGATTATCCTGGGTCCGGAAGTGTTCGAAACGAAATTAAAGCAGCTGCAGATTGTGTCATTATCACCGCATACTGCTGTAGCCATATTGATTACCAATACTGGTCATGTTGAACACCGGTCATTTACGGTCCCGGATGAAATTAATGCATCAGATTTAGAGAAAATGGTTAATATTTTAAACAATCGACTATACGGCGTGCCCATTTTCAGGCTCCATGAGAAACTGGGTACAGAGGTAATTAATCTTATGGGTTCGTATGTGACGGACTTTGAGAAGTCGTTTCATTATCTGAAGGCTGTGTTTTTCACGGAAAATCCGGCCAAATTGTACTTTGGTGGAAAGACCAACATACTGATGCAGCCGGAATTTAATGATATTGAAAAAGTTCGGTCGTTTTATTCCATGATCGAAAAAGAAGATGAATTGGCAGACATGCTAAAAAGTGATGGGAATGGTATTAAGATAAGGATTGGGCATGAGAATGAGGCAGATGCCATTAAGGAATGCAGCCTGATATCGGCAACATACGATTTGAACGACGATCAGATGGGGACTATTGCGTTACTTGGCCCAACCAGGATGGAATACAAAAAAGTTATTGCTTTGTTAAATGCATTATCAAATGAAATGTCGGATGTTTTGTATAAGTGGCACAAAAATGATGAATGATGGATAGGAAGATAAATCTATCGTCTTGATGGGGCCTTCCCATCCGCTTTTATGTTTATTAATTTATTTACAGCGAAAAACATGATATAGTCTTTCGTGGCGATTTGATACAGGAGGTGGCAGTATTGGCAGATCAAAAAGAAGAAAAAGCCGTTCAAGATGATGTGAATCAGGCACAGCAGCAGGAGTCACAAGAACAGGATGAAACGATCACCGAAGTAATTGATGCGGATGATCAGACAGAAGCACAAGAGTCAGATCCGGATCCGCTGCAGGCGGAACTGGATAAGGCGAATCAGGAAAAAGAAGAAATGCATCAGCGTGTGCTCCGTATCCAGGCAGAATTTGACAATTATAAGAAGCGGACCCAAAAGGAAAAAGAGGCTGACCGCAAATATAAAGCAGAAGACATTGTCAAAGAGTTATTGCCCGTCATGGATAATTTTGAACGTGCATTGCAGGTTGAAGTCACAGATGAAACCAAAAACTTTGCAGAAGGCATCACTATGGTGTACCGCCAGCTGAAAGACGCCCTGGCAAATCATGGTGTAGAGGAAATTGAGACGGTTGGCAAACCGTTTGATCCAACGATACACCATGCAGTCATGCAAGAGGAAGATGAAGAAGCGGAACCTGAAACAGTAATAGAAGAATTGCAAAAGGGTTACTACCTGAAAGACCGTGTTATCCGGCCAGCAATGGTTAAAGTAAATAAATAATCAGTTGGATGAGCAGTGAAGGAGGAATTTAATTATGGGCAAAATAATCGGAATTGACTTAGGAACAACAAACTCTTGTGTAGCAGTGATGGAAGGTGGCGAATCGGTTGTCATCCCAACCCCGGAAGGTAATCGTACAACACCATCTGTTGTAGCATTTAAAAACGGTGAACGCCAGGTGGGTGAAGTAGCCAAGCGTCAGGCTATCACAAACCCTGACACCATTCAGTCCATTAAACGTCACATGGGTACCGATTACAAAGTAACAATCGGTGACAAAGACTACACACCGCAGGAAGTTTCAGCAATTATCCTGCAGCATATCAAGTCTTATGCGGAAGAATACCTTGGAGACACAGTTGACAAGGCAGTAATCACCGTTCCTGCATACTTTAATGATGCTGAACGTCAGGCTACTAAAGACGCAGGTAAAATAGCCGGACTGGAAGTTGAACGTATTATCAACGAACCGACCGCCGCGTCACTGGCATATGGTATCGATAAGGATGACCAGGATCAGACAATTCTTGTTTATGACCTTGGCGGCGGTACATTTGACGTTTCCATCCTGGATATCGGTGATGGCACATTTGAAGTTATCTCAACTGCCGGCGACAACCGTCTTGGCGGCGATGACTTTGATGAAGTCATTATCGATCACATGGTTCAGGAATTCAAAAAAGAAAACGCAATTGACCTCGGGCAGGATAAAATGGCTAAACAGCGCCTGAAAGATGCTGCTGAAAAAGCCAAAAAAGAACTTTCTGGTGTGAGCCAAACGCAAATTTCATTACCGTTCATCACTGCTGGTGAAAATGGTCCATTGCACTTAGAAATGAATCTTACGCGTGCTAAGTTTGAGGAACTTTCTTCAGATCTTGTCGAGCGCACGATGGGACCAACTCGCAAAGCGCTTCAGGACGCAGACATGGCAGCGAAGGATATTGATAGGGTTATTCTGGTCGGTGGTTCGACACGAATTCCTGCGGTTCAGGAAGCCATTAAGAAAAACATCGGCAAAGAACCGTCAAAAGGTGTTAATCCAGATGAAGTGGTCGCACTTGGTGCAGCTATTCAGGGCGGTGTCCTACAGGGCGATGTAAAAGATGTCGTACTGCTTGACGTAACACCACTATCACTGGGGATTGAAACAATGGGCAGTGTTACGACAAAACTGATTGAGCGGAACACAACGATTCCGACAAGCCATTCACAAGTGTTCTCCACTGCTGCTGATAATCAGACAGCTGTTGACATTCATGTTCTGCAGGGTGAGCGTGAAATGGCTGCCGACAACAAGACACTGGGCCGTTTCCAATTGACGGATATACCACCGGCACCACGTGGCGTTCCACAGATTGAAGTATCATTTGATATTGACGCCAATGGTATTGTGAACGTAAGTGCAAAAGATAAAGGCACGAACAAAGAACAGTCAATCACCATTAAATCATCTTCAGGCTTGTCTGAAGAAGAGGTTGAAGAGATGGTAAAAGAAGCTGAAGAAAACGCTGAAGAGGATAAAAAACGCCGTGAAGAAGCAGACTTGCGCAATGAAGCTGACCAGCTGATTTTCACGACGGACAAGACGATTAAAGATCTGGGCGACAATGTAACAGAAGAAGAAAAACAAAAAGCTGAAGAAGCTAAAGAAGCTTTACAGCAAGCCATAGACTCTGATGACCTTGAACAGATCAGAGAGAAGAAAGATGCACTGCAAGAACAGGTGCAGCAGCTTTCCGTTAAAATGTATGAGCAAATGGCGCAGGAACAGCAAGCATCAGAGGGTCAGGAAAGTGAAGCCCAGAATTCTGATGACGATGTAGTTGATGCTGATTATAAAGAAGTTGACGACGAAGAAGATAAAAAGTAATAAGCTACTGAAACAAATGGAAAAAGTCAAAGTCAGGGCTCTCTTGACTTTGACTTTTTTCGCAGTTAAGGAAGTGTAAGTGCTACTAAAGCTTGCACTCCAATGCATAAGGGTTTCCGAGTAAAAGCCAAGTTTTTTAACCTAAGCAAATAGACAGCGGTAACTGGTTGCTATCAGAACGTTAATAATGATAAGATGATACGTATGCAATAGTGTCGGGAGAGTGATGTACAAGTGAGTAAGCGCGATTATTATGAAGTGCTTGGTGTTGAAAATGATGCGTCAAAAGACGATATCAAGAAAGCGTACCGTAAACTGGCCCGAAAATATCACCCGGATGTCAGTGAAGAAGAAAACGCAGCCGATAAATTTAAGGAAGCCAAAGAGGCATATGAAGTATTAAGTGATGAACAAAAACGTGCGCAATACGACCAATTTGGCCATGCCGGAGCACAGGGACAAGGCTTTGGTGGTTTTGGTGGTGCACAGGATTTTGGTGACTTCGGCGGTTTCGGAGATATATTTGATATGTTCTTCGGTGGCGGCAGAAGACGCGACCCGAATGCTCCGCAGCAAGGTGCTGATTTGCAGTATACGATGACATTGGATTTTGAAGAAGCCATCTTCGGTAAAGAGACAGATATCAACATACCAAAAGAAGAAAATTGTGATACCTGTCATGGCTCAGGTGCCAAACCTGGAACAAAAGCAGAAACGTGTTCCCATTGTAAGGGATCCGGCCAATTGAATATGGAGCAGAACACACCATTCGGCCGTGTTGTAAACCGTCGTGTATGCCACCACTGTAACGGCAGCGGAAAAATTATTCCGGAAAAATGCACCACATGCGGTGGCTCCGGTAAAGTGAAAGAGAACAAAACGATTCATATTTCTATTCCAAAAGGGATTGACGAAGGCCATCAGATCCGCGTTTCTGGTAAAGGAGAGCCAGGTGTCAATGGTGGGCCTCCAGGAGATTTGTTTGTCGTAATCAAAGTCAGATCGCATGAGTTTTATGAACGTGATGGGGATCATATCTACTGCGAACTGCCCATAACGTTTGCACAGGCTGCTCTGGGTGACGAAGTAGAAGTGCCAACGGTTCATGGCAAAGTGATGCTGACAATACCTGCCGGCACGCAAACAGGGAAAGTCTTCCGACTGAAAGGAAAAGGTGCTCCCAATGTGCGCGGGTATGGTCATGGCGATCAGCATGTGCAAATCAGAGTGGTTACACCAAGCAGACTGACTGACCGTCAAAAAGAACTTCTGCGTGAATTTAACGAAATTGGCGGTAATGAATCGACGGATGAGCAAGGATCATTGTTCCAGCGTTTCAAAAATGCATTTAAGAGCTAAGTATGCCGTCAAGACCGTTGTAGCTTCTGTATTGCCCACTGAACGTGGGCTTTTTTACAACGTCAAAAGGTATAGACGATATCAGGGAATGGGTGAACAAACGTGAAATGGTCTGAAATTTGTATCCATACAACAAATGAAGCGGTTGAGCCAATTTCAAATATTTTACATGAACAAGGTGCCAGTGGTGTTGTCATCGAGGATCCTGCTGAACTGATTAAGGAGCGGGATACATTTTTTGGTGAGGTTTATGAGCTGAACCCCGATGATTATCCAGCAGACGGTGTCCATGTCAAGGCTTATCTTCCAGTAAACAGTGAGCTTGGGGAAACAGTAGATGCCATGAAGAAGGCCATTAATGAATTGGAGCGGCTTGGGATTGATTTGGGCAGAAATCAATTGACTGTAAGTGAAATAAATGAGGAAGAATGGGCAACCGCCTGGAAAAAATATTATAAGCCTGTTAAAATTTCTGACAAGGTAACGATTATCCCGACATGGGAAAGATATGAGCCTGCTGCAGAGGAAGTTGTTCTTGAACTTGATCCGGGGATGGCTTTCGGGACGGGAACCCATCCCACTACCGCACAAAGTATTCGTGCAATTGAACAATACATAAATGAACAGGATGTTGTCCTCGATGTTGGGTGTGGTTCAGGTGTGTTAAGCATTGCATCTGGATTGCTGGGAGCAAGTAAAGTTCATGCTTTTGACCTGGACGATGTGGCTGTGAATAGCACGAAAATAAATGCTGAATTGAACGGTTTGCAAGAACTGATAACGGTTAAACAGAATAATCTGCTTAAATCAGTCGACATGAAGGCCGACATGATTGTTGCAAATATTTTAGCAGATATCATTGTGCAATTTACCGATGATGCCTGGAACAACCTGAAACCGGATGGTGTTTTTATTACATCGGGTATTATCAAGGAAAAACATCTAGCGGTGCAGGAGGCATTGGAAGAAGCCGGGTTTCGCATTTTGGAGGTAAATGAAATGGAAGATTGGATATCGATTGCGGCTAAAAAGATTGATAACGAAAGTGGTGCCTGAATTGCAGCGTTATTTTGTACCCTCCGAAAACTGGATAGATGAACAAGTTTATGTCACGGGTGATGATGCACACCATGTCACACGTGTCATGCGGCTAAAGACTGGCAATGAGATTATCTGCAATCATCCGGATGGACAGGCTGCAATTTGTACCATAACCAGCATGAACGCAGATGAAGTCAGGGCTGAAATAAAAGAATGGATGGATACATCAAACGAGTCCCCTGTATCAGTTACCATTGTCCAGGCATTGGCGAAGGGGGATAAATTTGAACTTGTCCTTCAAAAAGGAACAGAGCTGGGGGCATCTGCATTCATTCCGCTCAAGGCAGAGCGCTCTGTTGTGGTATGGGATGACAAAAAGGCAGAAAAGAAAATGGCCCGGTATTCCAAAATTTTAAAAGAAGCCAGTGAACAGTGCCATCGCAATAAAATCCCGCAGCTTCACCCGGCTATGGCAATCAAGGAATTAATGGAACAGAGCCAGAGCTTTGAGAGGAAACTGTTCGCCTACGAAGAAGAAGCAAAAACGGATGCATTTCAAACATTCGCTCAGTCGGTGGCAAGGTTTAAACCAGGGGACCATGTGCTGATTGTGATTGGCCCAGAAGGTGGCTTTTCTGAGAATGAGGCAAACGTGATGAAGCAGGAAGGATTTGCACCTGTTCGTCTGGGTCCACGCATTTTAAGGACGGAAACGGCTGCTATGTATGCACTGGCAAGTATCTCGTATCATTTTGAAGAAATGGGGTGTGAATAAATGCCAACAGTTGCTTTTCATACACTGGGGTGTAAAGTTAACCATTATGAAACAGAAGGCATTTGGAACATGTTTAAGGAACACGGGTATGAACGGGTTGACTTTGACCGTCAGTCGGATGTATATGTCATCAATACGTGTACGGTCACTAATACCGGGGATAAAAAGAGCAGGCAGGTCATCCGGCGGGCAGTCCGGAAAAATCCCGACGCTGTCGTTTGTGTAACAGGTTGCTATGCCCAGACTTCACCAGGCGAAATCATGGAAATTCCCGGGGTTGATGTCATCGTCGGGACACAGAACAGAAAGAAAATGATTGATTATATAGAAGAACACCAAAAGACGCGTGAACCAATCAATGGTGTTTCCAACATCATGAAAAACCGTGTATTTGAAGAGATGGACGTGCCGGCATTTACTGACCGCACGCGTGCGTCTTTAAAAATCCAGGAAGGGTGCAACAACTTTTGCACGTTTTGCATCATCCCATGGTCCAGAGGCCTGTTGCGATCAAGGGAGCCTGAAAATGTGATTGAACAGGCGCAAAACCTGGTCGAAGCCGGCTATAAAGAAATTGTGCTGACCGGTATTCATACTGCAGGGTATGGAGAAGACATGAATGACTACAATTTTGCCAAGCTGCTGAAGGAACTGGAAACAAAAGTGGATGGTCTGAAGAGGATCCGCATTTCGTCGATTGAGGCGAGCCAGATTACGGATGAAGTGATTGATGTACTGGACAAATCGGAAAAAATTGTCCGTCATCTGCATATTCCGCTGCAGGCTGGATCAGATAGTGTGCTGCACCGTATGCGCCGGAAATATTCTACTGGCTACTATAAACAAAAGGTTGATAAAATCCGAAAAGCACTGCCTGGTCTGGCTATTACGTCCGATGTCATTGTTGGATTTCCGGGTGAGACGAAAGAAGAGTTCATGGAAACGTACCAATTTGTACGTGAGATTGGCTACTCCGAACTCCATGTGTTTCCATTCTCAAGAAGAACTGGTACACCGGCCGCCCGGATGAATGACCAAGTTGATGACGATATCAAGAATGAACGAGTAAACCAGATGATTGATCTATCCAATCAGCTTGCTAAAAATTATGCCTCTGATTATGAAGAGGAAGTACTGGAAGTCATTCCAGAAGAGCAGGTGGATGAGGATAATGCCAATCTCCTGCAAGGATATACAGATAACTACTTGAAAGTAAGGTTCAGTGGCTCACCGGAATTGATCGGGAAACTGGTGCGCGTAAAGATCACGAAATCGGGATATCCATATAATGAAGGTGTTTTTGTTCGTGTTATGGACGATGCCGCAGAAGCAGCGGATAAACTGCCTTCCTAATTCCCCCCGGAACTTCCGGGGAGTTTTTTCTTAAGTTTATAAGTCGGACATGCTATGATGAGATAAGAAAAGATCACAATACACGAAAGGAAGTTTCAGCCATGAGCGCAGAACTTGCAGCATATATTGATCATACCCAGTTGAAGCCTGAAACTGGCAAGGACAAGATAGCCGAGATTGTTCGTGAGGCACGTGAATACAGCTTTACATCCGTTTGCGTCAATCCATACTGGGTTCCCTATTGTTATGAAAACCTAAAAGACACGGATGTAAAAGTGTGTACGGTGATTGGTTTTCCGCTTGGTGCAACAAGCACAGCGTCAAAAGTTTATGAAACGAAACAGGCGTTGAGTGATGGTGCAGCGGAAGTTGATATGGTGCTGAATGTTGGAGAACTGAAAGCATCCAATAATCAGGCGGTCCAGCGTGATATCGAAGCAGTTGTAGAAGCTGCAAATGGGAGCGCACTGACAAAAGTAATCATAGAAACATCGCTATTAAATGAAGAAGAAAAGATTCGCGCGTGCAAGCTTGCTAGTGCAGCAGGGGCAGATTATGTAAAAACATCCACAGGCTTCTCCGGAGGCGGTGCCACTGTTGAAGACGTAAGGCTGATGCGCGAGACTGTTGGCAGTGAAATGGGAGTAAAAGCATCCGGCGGCATCCGGGATACACAAACAGTCAGAGCAATGATTGAAGCCGGTGCGACAAGGATCGGCGCAAGTGCCGGTGTAGCAATTGTTAACGGTGAAGAAGGCACGTCATCCTATTAAAATGGCATTTATCACGCATTAACGGACTGTAACACCCCCACTTCTAAACGTGAGTAAACCATACACGTGAAGGTGGGGGATCAACAGCCCGTAAATTCCTGATTCGTTCAACTAACATTCAGTGGGGGAAAGGAACCTACCACTGAATGAAGTTTCACTTTAATGCAAAAAACAATAATATTTAAGTTGACCTAGGTATGCTGTTATATTATAATTAGCAGTGATATGTGGCATTGCATCACATGTCGTTACATTTTTGTCTTTGCTTCGGAGGGAGGGAAATTAGCATGTCAAATCACACTCGCGTTCGTAAAAACGAGTCTCTTGAAGATGCTCTTCGTCGCTTTAAACGCAACGTATCTAAGAGTGGTACATTGCAGGAATACCGTAAGCGTGAACATTATGAAAAGCCAAGTGTACGCCGCAAGAAGAAGTCAGAGGCTGCTAGGAAACGTAAGTAAAAAGAAGGTGCAGGCATATGCCGCTAGTTGAACAGCTGAACGAGGACATGAAGCAGGCGATGAAGCGTAAAGAGAAAGATAGACTTGCAGTAATACGTATGATAAAGGCTTCATTGCAGAATGAAACGATTAAACTTGGTAAGAAAAATCTTTCTGAAGACGAAGAATTGACAGTTCTTTCAAGAGAATTGAAACAAAGGAAGGATTCCCTCCAAGAATTTAAATCAGCCGAACGCGATGATCTTGTCAGTAAGCTCGAAACAGAAATCAATGTGATAGAAGCATATATGCCGCATCAGCTCACAGAAGAAGAGCTGGAGGCTGTTGTTACCTCAACAATCCAGGAAGTTAATGCTACTTCCAAGAAGGATATGGGGAAAGTGATGAACACCATCATGCCCAAGGTAAAGGGAAGAGCTGATGGTGCACGAATTAATAAACTTGTTCAAAAACATTTAAATGCTTGAATGGGAGGCCCTGCCACAGCTGGCAGGGCCTCTTTCCATAATAGACCTGACGGGTGTAACTGACACTTGTCTGATTTGCTGATTCCACACACAATCTGATTTAGCAAAATTAAATGAAACTATTCACACATATAAATCGTATAGTAAAGTGCTGGATTCGCAAAAAGGGGTGAAAATGGATGGGGAGTACAAGACTGAGAAAATACATAATATCCATGATGGCTGTTTTGGCGTTTGTACTTGCTACAGCTCAGGTTATCTCTGCTCAGGCCAATGACGAAGCCGATGGAAGTGGTAAGCAAGTTTATGTCATTCCCATTGAAAAAGAAGTGGAAATGGGACTGAAAGCATTCCTGCAGCGGACGACGAGTGAAGCAGAAGAAAAAGGTGCCGACCATATTCTGTTTGAAATCGACACGCCTGGGGGGGCAGTCGCTGCTGCTGAACAAATTGGTGAATTGCTGCAGGGATTAAAAATTGAAACAACTGCTTTCATCACCAATAGAGCACTTTCTGCAGGTTCTTATATCGCATTGAATACAGATAATATTTATATGAAGCCTAATGCGACAATGGGGGCAAGCGGGGTGATTAACCAGGATGGTACCGCCGCGGATAAAAAAGCACAGTCTGCTTGGCTGTCTGCCATGAAGAGCGCTGCAGAATCAAAAGGAAGGGATCCCCAGTATGCAGCGGCAATGGCTAATCCGAGTATTGATCTTCCCAAGTATGGAGCAGGGGAAGGAAAATATCTTACGTTGGGACCAAGTAATGCAAAAGATGTTGGTTATTCAGACGGCACGGTAGAAAATCGCCAAGCACTTCTCAAAGATTTGGGATTACAGAAAGCTGCTGTTGTGGAAAAAGAATTGACCATTTCGGAACATATTGCCCGGTTTATTACCAATCCAGTTGTTGTACCAATCCTTCTATCGATAGCTAGCCTTGGTCTTATTGGGGAATTGTTTTCACCGGGATTTGGAATTCCGGGGATCATGGGAATAGCCGGACTAGTCCTGTTTTTTTACGGGCATGCCGTTGCTGGATTGGCAGGAATGGAAGCAATCATTTTGCTGATTATTGGAGTCGGTCTTGTGATTGCAGAATTTTTCCTGCCTGGCGGAATTGCTGGCCTGCTTGGATTTGTAGCAATTATTGGCTCGCTTTTGATGTCCGGTCAGGATTTGGGTCATATGACAATGAGCATTAGTATTGCCTTTATCGTCACTGTTATTGCAGCTGTTATCATGTTTAGGAAGATGGGAATGCGCAAAGGATTTTTCCGTAATTTTATCCTGGAGGATCAGACAACAACCGAAAAAGGCTATGTTTCCTCAGAAAATCGGCTCGAACTCATTGGCCTTGAAGGGGAAACGATAACCCCACTGCGGCCATCAGGCACAGCAGTATTTAATGATGAACGGTTGGATGTAGTAACGGAAGGAGGTTTCATTGAAAAAAATAAACCTGTGAAAATAATCAAAGTGGAAGGTGTTCGTGTAATCGTTAGAGAATTATGATTCATAATGGATTGCGCAGCAGTATTCGGGAAATATCTTTAATACATTTGAGGGAGGAATTAAAATGGGAATGGAATGGATGCCGATTATTATAGCCGTTATCATTCTGATAGTGCTCGCAGTATTATTTACGTTCATACCGGTGATGCTGTGGATCAGTGCACTGGCAGCAGGCGTAAAAGTGGGAATCTTTACCCTTGTTGGGATGCGTCTGCGTCGGGTAGTGCCATCAAGAGTCATTAATCCGCTGATTAAAGCGCATAAGGCAGGGCTGGATGTGACAACGAACCAGCTGGAAAGTCACTACCTTGCAGGTGGTAATGTGGACAGAGTGGTAAATGCTCTGATTGCTGCTCAGCGCGCCAATATTGAACTATCATTCGAACGGACGGCAGCAATTGATTTGGCCGGACGTGATGTGCTTGACGCCGTTCAGATGAGTGTTAATCCAAAAGTTATCGAAACGCCATTTATTGCTGGTATTGCAATGGACGGGATTGAAGTGAAAGCAAAAGCACGTATTACCGTCCGAGCCAATATTGATCGTCTGGTCGGTGGTGCTGGTGAAGATACAGTTATTGCCCGAGTAGGGGAAGGTGTTGTCAGCACGATTGGTAGTTCCGAGGCACATACCAAAGTTCTGGAAAATCCTGATTCGATTTCACACAATGTCCTTGGCAAAGGGCTGGATGCAGGAACAGCGTTTGAAATTCTGTCGATTGATATTGCGGATGTTGACATTGGCAAGAACATTGGTGCCATTCTGCAAACAGACCAGGCAGAGGCTGACAAGAATATTGCACAGGCCAAAGCGGAAGAAAGACGCGCCATGGCCGTGGCACAAGAGCAGGAAATGGTTGCCCGTGTGGAAGAAATGCGTGCAAAAGTTGTCGAGGCAGAGGCAGATGTCCCTCGTGCACTGGCAGAAGCATTGCGTTCAGGGAACATGGGTGTCATGGACTACATGAATTACAAAAACATTGATGCCGACACAGACATGCGCGGCTCCATCGGGAAATTGACCCAGGATGATGAAGATAATAATAACGATGAGAAATAAGATGTCATTGCTTGAGCGAGGAGGGGTACAGTGGAGATTATTCTAGCTGTCCTTGCCATTATTGGGGCCATTTCCGGTTTGTTTAAAGATAAGTCCGAAACGGCGGAACCTGTACCAAAACGGAAAAGTGCCCCGCCGGAAACAGTACCTAAACAAACCCGCCGTTCTGATGCGAATCCGAACGAAGGGAATGAAACTCAGCCGACCGCTGCCACAGCTTCGATTGAGGAAATCCAGAAGAAACAGCGAGAACAGCTGGCAGAACGCATGGACAGCGGCGATAAAAACCAGGAAGAACCGGAACAACAGCATGACACAGACTTAGAGCATCACACCGGAAAGCCTGCGACAGATGCAGCACTGGAACAGCAAAAACTTAAAAAAAATATGCGTAAGAATCTGAGTCGCTCCGGCTTAGTGAATGGTATTATCATGTCAGAAGTACTGGGCCAGCCGAGAGCAACAAAGCCTTACCGCAGCATTATTGCCCAGCGCAAAAAATGAAGAGTTATGAATAATGCCCTAGCACCATTATCGGCACGCTGAAAAGCCCGCCTGATAATGGTGCTTTTTTGTTCTTATCCTGCTTCTTTCATCATAAATATGGTTGTGAGAGGGGGCCACATCATTGAAGAAATGGCAACAGCAGATCGCTCCATGGCTTACAAAGTATTTTTCACTTCCTTCCGATGTCATGATGGAACTTCCGAGAATTACCATCATCGGCGAACTCCATGTTTATATTGAAAACCATCAAGGATTAGCTGTCTATTCAGATAAGGAGCTAAGGCTGAAAACGAATAAAGGCTATGTGCAAATTACAGGTTCATCGTTTGTCCTAAAAATGATGCTTCCTGAAGAAATATTGCTGGAAGGAACCATCAAGGAAGTGAAGTTCATTCCCGAATAAAACCTGTTTGAAGGAGGCTGCCATGAAACTTATACAAGGTTCCTTCATCACCGGATACGTTACAGTCCGGGTTGAGGGATGGTATCCGGAATTATTTTTTCAAAGATGTGCCAGCCAGGGTATTATGGTCTGGAATATTCAAAAGAAATCGGAAAATGTCTGTAGCGGAAATATTAAGTTACAAGACATTTCCGGGTTAAGGAAACAAAAATGGGGGACAAACTATAAACTGACATTCACCAGCAAACGGGGCTTTCCTTTTCTAATGAAGAAGTTCATCAGGAGAAAAGAAGTTCTGCTTGCTCTCACATTGAGTGTGCTGCTTATTTTTAGCCTTTCTAATATCATATGGGAAGTCAAGATAACAAATGTCCCTAAGGATCTGGAGGAGAAAATCAGCAAGCAACTGGATGAATACGGGATCCATCGGGGATCATGGACATTTACGCTTGATCCACCGAGTGAAATCCAGCAGCAATTAATGAATGATATTCCTGAACTGCTTTGGATTGGGGTACACCAAAAAGGGACAACCTTCGTGCTGGAAGGTGTTGAAAAAACAATAGTGGAAGAGGAAGAAGTGGATGGACCTAGGAACCTGGTGGCTTCCAAAAAAGGTGTCATCGAAAAAATGTATGTTGCTAAAGGACAGCCGATGGTTCGCGTAAATGACTATGTGGAAAAAGGGGATGTCCTCGTATCAGGCAAGATGCCTACAGCTGATGACGAAAACGCCGATGCCAGTGATGATGAGGAAGACGAAGAGAGTCCTGAGCTGACTGCTGCAGAAGGTGAAGTAATAGCAAAAACATGGTATGAGACAGAAGTGACCGTACCGCTGACTGCCAGTACCGATTTGCTGACCGGTGAGAAGAAAAAGAAATACCATTTGAAATTAAATTCATTTGAATTACCGATTTGGGGATTCGGAGACCCTGATTATAAACAGGCCCACCGCGAACGCAATGAGAAAGATTTATACTTTTTTAAATGGAAACTCCCTATAAAGTTTGTTGAAACCACTGTAAGCGAGAAAAAACACCAGCAGGGCAAAAGGAGTAAAGAAGAGGCGATCGAAGCTGGAATCAGACAAGCCAAAAAAGAATTGCAGCTGAAACTTGGCCCTGATGCGAAAATTAAATCGGAAAATATTTTGCATCAATCAACGGAGAATGGTAAAGTGAAATTAATCTTGTATATGGTTGCTGAAGAAGATATTGTCAGACAGGAACCAATTGACCAAGGAGATTGATTATGTCAGAAAACTTGAAAACAATCGAGCTGCAACTTGCAAATCCCAATGAGGCGCTGACCTTATTCGGGACAAACGATAAACATTTAAAACAGCTGGAACACTTGTTGAATGTGTCCATCGTCACAAGAGGAGAACATGTAAGTGTTTCAGGCACAAATGAACAGATCGCACTAGTGGAAGATATCCTGCTGACAGTCCTTTCCATTGTACGAAAAGGTATCGATATAACCGAACGGGATATCGTATATGCCGTAGATTTAGCCAAAAAGGGGAAAATCAGTCAGTTTGAAACCCTCTTTGAAGACGAGATTACGAAGAATGCGAAAGGGAAATCTATTCGTGTTCAAACCCTGGGACAAAAGCACTATATTCAAGCCGTTAAATCCAATGACCTTGTTTTTGGCATTGGGCCGGCCGGAACAGGCAAAACATATCTTGCAGTGGTCATGGCAGTCCGTGCACTAAAGAATGGTGAGGTGAAGCGGATTATTTTAACACGCCCTGCCGTAGAAGCAGGGGAGAGTCTAGGCTTTTTGCCAGGTGACTTAAAGGAAAAGGTTGATCCGTATTTACGCCCGCTATACGATGCATTGCATGATGTGCTGGGAAGTGAACATACGATGCGCTTAATCGAACGCGACACCATAGAGATTGCCCCGCTTGCTTATATGCGGGGGCGGACACTTGACGATGCCTTTGTCATTTTGGATGAGGCTCAAAATACGACTCCCGAACAAATGAAAATGTTTCTGACCCGGCTTGGTTTCGGATCGAAAATGATCATTACCGGTGATATAACCCAGGTCGATCTCCCTAAAGGAGTCCAATCCGGCTTGCGGGTAGCTAATGAACTTCTGGCATCTGTAAATGGCATATCCATTATTCATTTAAATCAGACGGATGTTGTCCGGCACCCATTGGTTCAAAAAATCATTGATGCTTATGAACAAGCAAAGTAGGTGTACAGTCAGTGTAAGACCCCAATCAGCGGGTCTTATTTCTGTATCTCAGCTGGCCTCGAGATAAACAAACAGCACAGCTACAGGCTTGACAGGCAATAGCAGGATCTATTGATCTGCAGCAGCGCACATTTGTATAGTGGACTTACATGTGTTGGATAATGAAACTGTTTTGGAAGCGATAATCCTAGGGAAGGGGGCAAACATCATGCATATTGATTTTCATGATGAAACAAAATCTGTCCAGGCTGATAATATTGATATGCTGCAGCGTCTGCTCATGTTTGCAGCAGAAAAAGAGGTCATTGCCAACGAGGCGGAATTGTCTGTCATATTTGTTAACGATAGGGAAATTCAGGAAATTAATCGGAATTACCGTCAGCAGGATAGACCAACCGATGTTATATCATTTGCGATGCAGGAAAGCACGGATGATGAGGTGGCGATTATTGGCGAAGATTTGCCGCTTGTATTAGGCGATATCGTTATTTCTGTCGATAAGGCAATAGAACAGGCAGAGGAATATGGACATTCGCTGGAAAGGGAACTTGGATTTCTGACAGTACATGGTTTCCTGCATTTACTCGGGTATGACCATATGAACAAAGACGAAGAAGCAGCCATGTTTCAAAAACAGGAATTGATACTGGGTGAATTTGGCCTTGAACGGTAATCCGAAAAAATCAGTGTTTGGTTTTGCCCACGCATGGAATGGACTAAAGGAAGCGGCTAGAACGGAGCGAAATTTTAGGTTCCATCTTGCGGCAGCTTTTCTAGTTGTGGCAACTGGAGTATTTTTCCGTATCGAAACGTCTCAGTGGGCAATCATTATGCTGGCTTCGGGTATGGTACTGACAGCCGAACTTATTAATACGGCTATTGAAAAAACGATGGACTACCTGAAACCCGACATCCACCCCCGTGTGAAAATAATTAAAGATATTGCAGCTGGTGCAGTGCTTATAGCAGCTATTTTTGCTGCCGCAGCAGGGCTGTTTGTTTTCCTTCCTGAACTATATGCCATAAAAGGGGTTGTTCCTTTTTGAACCCTTGCTTATAGAGTGAACCTTCCGTTAGTGAAGGTTATTTTTTCCACCATTATTTGTCAATTCTTGTTGAAATAATGGTTATTTTTAAAGGTTTTGTCCATAAGCATGAAATGGACATGCATTTATAGTATGATAAAAATTAGCAGATGCTTCGGAGGATATATATCATGAATGACGAATTTAAATCAGGTTTTATAACCATCATCGGCAGACCGAATGCAGGTAAATCAACATTTTTGAATCATGTTATTGGCCAAAAAATCGCCATTATGAGTGAGAAACGGCAGACAACACGGAACCGGATTCAGGGTGTAATGACCAGCGCTGATTCACAGCTTGTGTTTATTGATACACCGGGAATTCATAAACCCAAACACCGATTAGGGGATTTTATGGTGAAATCAGCCGAAGATACCCTGAATGAAGTAGATGCAGTAATGTTTATGGTGAATGCTTCGGAAGGCTACGGGAAAGGGGATCAATATATACTGGATTTGCTTGAGAAGGTTAATCGTCCAGTTTTTCTCGTTATTAATAAAATCGATCTTGTTCATCCGGATAACCTTCTGCCATTAATAGACACATACAGGAACAAGTATGACTTTGAAGCAGTTTTCCCTATTTCCGCATTGCACGGCAATAATATCAGCAGTTTGCTTGAAGATCTTAAGAATCATATGCCGGAAGGGCCGCAATACTACCCGGATGATTATGTAACCGATCACCCGGAACGATTTATCATAAGCGAGTTTATCCGGGAAAAAGTCCTGGAGCTGACAAGGGAAGAAGTCCCCCATTCCATTGCGGTTACTATTGAAAACCTGGAAGAAAGGGAGTCCGGCGCTATCTTCATTCAGGCATCCGTTGTGACTGAACGAAAGACACAAAAAGGGATTATTATCGGCAAGCAGGGAGCAATGCTGAAAAGTATTGGCCAAAAGGCACGTGAAGATATCGAAGCACTGCTCGGTTCCAAAGTTTATCTTGAACTTTGGGTGAAAGTCCAGAAAGACTGGCGCAACAAACAATCACAGCTTGAGGAACTCGGGTATCGCAGCGACGAATATTAGACTTGGTAAATTTTAATACTCATTGATTCACCATATGCGGAAAACATAATACTGCAGTCGTTATAAACATGTTAAAGAAAGGCGGGGTTTCTTGTGATCGACTTTACTTGGAAGTTATTCAGTCAAACAGGAAACATTGAAACCTATTTATTACTGAAAGAGCTTGAAAAAAATAAGTCAACTGCAGATAAGGCCGACCAGCAGGGAGAACCGGAAACATCATCTGCCAATCTGGAGTTGTAAATTGGCCAGCATTATCCATAGAAGGTGAGACTGTTTGCTTGAAAAAATGCAAGGTATTGTCATAAAGACACAAGATTATGGAGAAACGCACAAGATTGTAACATTGTTCAGCAATAAACTTGGAAAAATAGCTGCCATCGCCCGAGGGGCCAAGAAACCAAAAAGCAGAATGGCTGCAGTTACGCAGCCATTCATCATTGGTGAATTCTTTGTTTACGTCAACTCAGGATTGAGTACAATTCAGCAGGGAGATGTCATTAATGCCAACAGAAAAGTCAGAGAAGACATCATCAAAACGGCTTATGCTTCCTATATCGCCGAACTAACCGAAAAATTGACTGACTCCCAGTCGCCTGATCCGGATTTGTATAACCAGCTGCATGAGACACTGCAGTGGATGGCAGAGCATGAGGATGCGGCGGTTCCCGTTATGATGTATGAATTAAAAGTATTTGCCAGGGGAGGATTCAGTCCTGTTGTTGATCAATGTGTCCACTGCGGACAGAAAGAAGGTCCGTTTGCCTTTTCCATTGCAGAAGGTGGACTCCTCTGCCCGCAGTGCAAACATAAGGATCCGGAGGCAGTTCAGCTTTCTACCAAACAGGCACAACTGCTAAGGATATTTGCTGAAGTGGGACTGGAGCGCGTTGGAACCATTTCCGTCAAGGAAGAAAATAGGAAACTGCTCCGCAAAATGATGGATGCGTATTATGATGCTTATGGAGGGTATTATTTGAAATCAAAGCGGTTTCTGCATCAATTGGATAAACTATTGTAGCACTGTCTTCTTGACAAAACAGGATCAGTGCGGTTATATTTTATACATATTTAATAAGTGACTCTGGCAACGAAGGAGAGTAGTACTTATGGGCCCCTGTTTTTAGCGAACCTGGGATGGTGTAAGCCGGGCAGCAGGACTTTAAGGAATGGCACTCCCAAGCGAGTATATGAAAGTGGCTCTTAGTTACAAGAGCAAGTAGGGTGGAACCGCGGAATGAACCCGTCCCTATGTCTGTATAAAGACATGGGGGCGGGTATTTATATTGTTTAGGAAATGGAGGATGAAATGATGACAATACAGGAAATCATTTTAACACTGCAGAAACACTGGTCTGACCAGAATTGTATATTAATGCAGGCGTATGATGTTGAGAAAGGGGCCGGCACGATGTCACCAATGACACTCTTGCGCAGCCTTGGTCCCGAACCATGGAATGTTGCATACGTAGAACCATCAAGACGACCTGCAGACGGCCGTTACGGACAAAATCCCAACCGGCTGTATCAGCATCATCAGTTCCAGGTTATTATGAAACCATCCCCGGATAATATTCAGGATTTATACCTGGAATCATTGAAGGCACTGGGGATTGACCCATTGGAGCATGATATCCGTTTTGTGGAAGATAACTGGGAGAACCCAACGCTGGGTGCTGCAGGGCTTGGCTGGGAGGTTTGGCTTGATGGGATGGAAATTACCCAGTTTACCTACTTCCAGCAAATAGGAGGACTGGAAGCAAGTCCTGTTTCCGTTGAGCTCACCTATGGTATAGAGCGGCTTGCATCTTTTATTCAGGACAAGGAAAATGTGTTTGAGCTGGAATGGACAAATGGTGTCACACTGAACGATATCTTTTTCCAGCCGGAATATGAACATTCCAAATATACGTTTGAAGAATCTGATACAGATATGCTGTTTGAGCTCTTTTCGAAATATGAAAAAGAAGCGGGAGCTGCAATGGAAAAGGGACTCGTTTTCCCTGCCTATGACTATGTTCTTAAATGCTCTCATACATTCAATCTGCTTGATGCTAAAGGAGTTATTTCCGTGACAGAACGAACGGGGTATATCTCCAGAATCCGCAATCTTGCAAGAAGCATTTCGAAAGCATATGTGAACGAGCGGGAACGTTTAGGTTTCCCAATGCTTAAGAAGGAGGCAGAGTAATGGCTAAAGATATATTGGTGGAAATAGGCTTGGAAGAGCTTCCGGCACGTTTTGTCGATGATGCAGAAAAACAGCTGCTTCAGAATACGCAAACGTGGCTTAAAGAACAGCGCATTAATTATGAAACAATCGCTTCTTTTTCAACGCCACGCAGACTTGCAGTCGAAATCAGCGGAGTGGCTGAATCACAGCAATCTGTCCGGGAAGAAGTGAAAGGACCAGCAGAGAAAATTGCCAAAGACGAGAACGGTGAATGGACGAAAGCAGCAATCGGCTTTTCCAAAGGACAGGGGAAAACGGTTGATGATATTTATACGAAAGATGTAAAAGGAACCAGCTACATTTTTGTTGAAAACCAGGTCATTGGCAAGGACACACAGGAACTGCTGCCAGCCTTCAAGGGAATAATTGAGTCAATTTCATTCCCGAAAAATATGCGCTGGGCGGAGCAGTCACTGCGGTATGCACGCCCTGTTCGCTGGATTGTGGCATTGTTTGGCGATGAAGTCATTCCGTTTGAAATAGCGGGTGTTAAAACCGGAAATAAGACGTATGGCCATCGTTTTCTGGGTGATGAAGTAACACTGACATCACCAGCAAATTATGTGAGAGCACTGGAGGAACAGTATGTTATTGCAGATCCGCAGAGACGGCAGCAATTAATTGCCGACGGGCTGGCTGACCTGGAAGATGAACATGGTTTTCAGATACCGGAAGACCACGAGCTTCTACAGGAAGTGCGCAATCTTGTTGAGTATCCTACGGTTTTCACCGGATCCTTCGATTCTGCGTATTTAAACCTTCCGGAAGATGTGCTTACTACATCAATGAAAGAGCATCAGCGCTATTTTCCTGTGAAAGATACAAATGATAAGCTGCTACCTTACTTTGTCAGTGTACGCAATGGAGATGACCATGCGATTGAAACGGTAAAGAAAGGGAATGAAAAAGTACTTCGTGCAAGATTGTCCGATGCACAGTTCTTTTTTGAAGAAGACCAGAAACAAACCATTGATTACTACTTAAATAAATTGGAACGTATCGTTTTTCAGGAGAAACTGGGAACAATCAGTGATAAAGTGAAACGAATCCGGAAGATTACAGAACAGCTGTCACAATGGCTTGCTCTGGATGGCAAGGTACAGGCAGATGCTGCCAGAGCAGCTGAGATTTGTAAGTTTGACTTACCGACAAATATGGTCAATGAATTTACGAATCTGCAAGGAATCATAGGAGAGACGTATGCATTAAATGCCGGAGAAAATAAAGAAGTAGCCCACGCTATAGCAGAGCACTATCTCCCTGTCCAGGCTGACGGAAAACTTCCGGAGACACGTGAAGGTGCAATGGTCAGTCTGGCGGATAAACTGGATACCATTGTTGGCTGTATCGAAGCAGGACTAATCCCGAGCGGGTCACATGATCCGTATGGTTTAAGACGTCAAGCGATTGGGCTGTTAAGAATACTTCACGAGCGCAATTGGAATATGACCGTTGAATCACTGCTGGAATTGGCACAAAGTCTTTATCTGGACACGGGGATTGAACAGTCAGATCAGGAAAAAGCCGGGACGGAATTGGATCAGTTTTTCAAACAACGTGCTGCCTACCTCCTAAAAAGTGTAACAGCCGGGCAGGATATCATTCAGGCGGTGCTGCATGATGATATTGGTGTTATGGCTTATACAATGGCAAAAGCTGAAGAATTATCGAAGCAGCGGAACAATCCGGAGTTTACACCGATTCAGGAAGCCCTTGTCCGCACGCTTAATTTAGCTGGAAAAACGGAGCGGTTTAAGATTGATCCAGCTATGTTCCAGACAGCATCCGAAAAGGAATTATATGATGCGTTACAGGAAACAAAGGAGGCTTTCCGGCACACAAATGAACAGCAGGATGCTCATCAGGCTTTGCAGCAGCTGGGAAGGCTCGCCCAGCCGATACATGCTTTCTTTGATCAAAACATGGTCATGTCCGATGATGCAGCACTTCGTGAAAATCGTCTTTCGCTAGTGAATAATATTGCAGCGTTGATCCGCAGTTACGCGGATTTATCTGTCATTGAGTGGAAACAGCAATTTGCATAAGCTGACTGGCTTTCCTTTTTCACCATGAATAGGCTATAATATTGTAAGGTAGTATGTCACATTTGAACGCACAGGTGGTGAAAAAGGTGGAATTATCCAATAGACAGGATCAAATAATTGAAATTGTCAAAGAAAATGGTCCGATAACCGGTGAACAAATAGCGGAAAGGCTGAATCTGACAAGGGCTACATTGCGGCCCGATCTGGCCATTTTGACTATGGCAGGTTTCCTTGACGCAAGACCGCGCGTTGGCTATTTTTACACAGGCAAGACTGGGACCGAGTTACTGACTGAAAAAATTAAGCAATTTAAAGTATACGAATATCAGTCTGTCCCGATTGTGGTGAAAGAGGGGGCTTCTGTATACGATGCCATCTCTACTATGTTTCTTGAAGATGTCGGGACGTTATTTGTTGTGGATACGCATTCCAATTTGACTGGTGTCCTGTCCCGGAAAGATTTGCTCCGGGCCAGTATCGGCAATCAGGAATTGGATGCTATTCCAGTTCATATCATTATGACCAGAATGCCGAACATCACAATTTGCCATCGGGATGATCTGATGGTCGATGCCGCCAAAAAGCTGATTGACAAACAGATTGACGGCTTGCCAGTCGTTAAAGAAACCGATGCCGGGAAAGAAATCGTCGGAAGGATTACGAAAACAACGATTACGAAAGTTTTTGTTGAACTGATAATGGATGAGTATTAATACGAGAGGGGGAGTCTATCCATGGATAGTAAGCCACTTGTTTACGTTCTTTCGGATTCGGTTGGCGAGACAGCAGAATTGGTCATAAAAGCAGGCCTAAGCCAATTCAACAATGGAGAATACCGCATCCAGCGAGTTCCATATGTGGAAGACAAACAAACGATTGACGACACATTGCAGCTGGCACTGGAAAAGGAAGCACTCATCGGGTTTACACTCGTTGATCCCGAACTGCGTGCATACTTGAATGAACAGGCGGATGACAAGAACCTGGAAGCCATTGATATCATGGGGCCAATGCTGAATGCAATGGAGCGGATATTCAGCAGAAGTCCGCATATGCAGCCGGGACTTGTCCATAAACTGGATGAGGACTATTTCAGGCGGGTCGAAGCCATTGAGTTTGCAGTAAAGTATGATGACGGAAGGGATCCTCGCGGGATTGCCCGTGCTGACATAATTTTAATTGGTGTGTCCCGTACATCCAAAACACCTTTATCCCAATATTTGGCACATAAGCGGCTAAAGGTTGCTAACGTTCCGATTGTTCCTGAAGTTGATCCTCCTGAAGAGCTGTTCGAAGTTGACCCAGCTAAATGTATTGGTTTACGAATAAATGCCGAAAAACTGAATGATATACGAAAGGAAAGACTGAAAGCATTAGGCCTTGGTGATCAGGCCACATACGCAAATATGCAGAGGATCCATCAGGAACTTGATTATTTTGATCAGGTTGTGGGAAAAATAGGATGTAAAGTCGTTGATGTTTCCCATAAAGCGGTGGAAGAGACGGCAAACATAATCTTGCGGATGACGAAATAAGTCTTCCTTTGACGAAAACATTCTGCAGCAGTGCAGGATGTTTTCTGTGTTTAGGCTTATGGGCATGAAATAAGAAAAAAAGTGAAATTTTTTGTTGGTATTTTATATTATTTTGTATTATAATTATAATTTGTGTAAAAAATGTATAAACGAGTGCGCACATCTGTTTTCACAGGAGTCTCAGATATTCAGAAAAATAAAACATTGCAATCCAGGAAGGAAAAACGACTCAGGTGTAGAATACAAGTATGTAAGATGTCTGACAGCACGTTTACCGAGGTGATACAAGAGGTACAATAGGAAAGTGAGCAATTAGTCCTTCTTTATGTTAAACAAGCTTTGGAAGGAAATTTTTTTCGACTTGCTGAAAAAGATTGTCGAAACTTGAAGGATTTTTTTCGTGTGTATAGAAATATAAAGCATGGTGGTCCATATGACTAGTCAAGTATCTGAAGAGGTAATTGAACAAGTGCGTACCTCCAATGATATCGTTGATGTCATTGGGGAGTACATTCAATTAAAGAAACAGGGAAGAAATTACTTTGGGCTTTGTCCGTTCCACGGTGAGAAGACCCCTTCCTTTTCGGTGGCGCAGGAGAAACAGATATTCCATTGCTTTGGCTGCGGAAAGGGCGGAAATGTTCTAACCTTTATCATGGAAATGGAAGGCTATACATTTTATGAAACCTTACAGTTTCTTGCGAACCGGAGCGGAACGGAACTTCCTGAAGCCGTTGAGGAAAAGCAGTCATCCGTCTCGCCGGAAAATCAGCAGATACTTTCTGCATCAGAGTGGGTGGCCAAACTTTACCATCATTTGCTGCGTTTTACGAAAGATGGCAAAAAAGGCTACCAATACCTGAAAGACCGGGGGATAACGGACGAGACAATTGACGCGTTTCAACTTGGCTTTGCACCGGAAGCGAAAGATTTTACCGCTGCTTTCCTTGATAAAAAAGGCTTCCACCAGCAGACACTTATTAAATCCGGTCTCCTATCACAGCACGAAGACAACAGTGTGAGCGACAGGTTCAGGGGAAGGGTCATTTTTCCAATCCGCAACCACCTGGGTAAACCAATTGCTTTTGGCGGGCGGACTTTAGCAGGTCAGGAGCCAAAGTATTTAAACAGTCCTGAAAGTGAGCTATTTCAAAAAGGGCGGATTCTTTATAATTTTGACCTTGCCAAAAAACATATTCGTAAACAGAATCAAGCCGTTCTATTCGAGGGGTACATGGATGTCATTTCCGCATACCAAGCGGACGTGAAGAACGGTGTCGCGACATTAGGCACTTCCCTGACAGAGACGCAGGCCAGGCTCCTAAGGCGGTATGTCGACACAGTCATCATATGCTATGATGCAGACGATGCAGGCAATGACGCCACATATAAAGCTGCGGGGATCCTCCAAAGGGCCGGGTGTGACGTGAAGATTGCCAACTTAAGGGAAAATATGGACCCTGACAGTTTTATTATGGAATTCGGAGGGGAAGCCTTTCAAGATGAGGTTATCAAATTAAGCCTTACGTTTACAAGTTTTTACATGCGGTATCTCAAAAAAGACTTTAATCTTACTCTGGAAGGTGACCGCATACAGTATATAGAGAGGGTCCTGGAACACCTTGCAACGATTGACAGTTCCGTTGAGCGGGAATATTACTTAAAAGAGCTGAGCAGTGAGTATGATATTTCCATGGATTCACTGACCCAGCAAATACAATCACATCGGCAAAAGATGGGAACTGTCAAGGATAAGAGCAGCAGGAACAGTTATACTAATAAGGCACCGGAAATTGGAAAGCCGAAAAAATTACTGCCCGCGTTTCATAATGCGGAACGGCAGCTGCTTGCATATATGTTGCAAGACCCGTCCATTACTGATAAAGTGCAGGAGGAAATAGGTGCATCCTTTAACATTGAAGAGCATAAAATTATTGCCACGCACCTATATGCCTTTTATGAGGAATATAATGAAACAGATGTGAGTAAATTTATTGGAATGCTGGAAGATGAGAATTTAAAGAAGGTAGTCACGGAAATTGCTATGCTTTCTGTTCAGGATGATATAACAGATCATGAAATCAATGATTATATACGGATAATTCGGGCAGAACATGTTAATAAGGAAAACATTCAGTCACTGAAAGAGGAACAAAAACTGGCCGAGCAGCAAAACAATCCGATTAAAGCCGCAGAAATAGCTATGCGGATCATTGAACTTCAGAAGCAATGGAAGAATATAAATTGAATGCAGTTGGAAGGAGGGGGACTCATGGCCGAAAATAAGCCTTCACAAACAAAGGATAATAATAGTGAGCTTACGCTTGATCAGGCAAAAGAACAACTGGTTGAGATGGGCAAAAAGCGCGGTGTCCTGGCTTATGAAGAAGTTGCCGACCGTCTGTCCAGTTTCTCGATTGAATCGGAACAGATGGATGAATTTTATGAGTACCTGACAGATCAGGGTGTGGAAGTAATTGGAGATTCTGAGGAAGACCCAAAAATGCAGGAAATTGCGAAAGAGGAAGAGTTTGATCTGAATGACCTGAGTGTTCCGCTTGGCATCAAGATAAACGACCCTGTACGCATGTACCTGAAAGAAATCGGCAGAGTAGATCTATTGTCTGCTGCAGAAGAGATTGATCTTGCAACCCGTATCGAAAATGGCGAAGAAGAAGCAAAACGGCGTTTGTCTGAGGCCAATTTGCGCCTGGTTGTAAGTATTGCCAAACGTTATGTTGGACGCGGTATGTTATTCCTTGACTTGATTCAAGAAGGGAATATGGGCTTGATCAAGGCAGTAGAAAAGTTTGATTATCGAAAAGGTTTCAAGTTCAGTACGTATGCAACATGGTGGATTCGACAGGCAATCACACGCGCTATAGCGGATCAGGCACGGACCATCCGTATACCGGTACACATGGTTGAGACGATTAATAAGCTAATCAGGGTACAGCGTCAACTGCTGCAGGATTACGGACGGGAACCAACCCCTGAGGAAATCGGGGAAGAAATGGAACTGCCGCCGGATAAGGTTAGAGAAATTCTTAAAATTGCACAAGAGCCAGTCTCACTTGAAACGCCAATTGGTGAAGAAGATGACTCCCATCTTGGCGACTTTATCGAGGATCAGGAAGCTGTTTCTCCATCAGACCATGCGTCATATGAATTGCTGAAAGAACAGTTGGAAGACGTCCTTGATACCTTGACCGACCGCGAAGAAAATGTGTTGCGTTTGCGATTTGGGCTCGATGACGGCCGGACAAGAACACTGGAAGAAGTAGGAAAAGTATTTGGTGTTACAAGGGAACGCATCCGCCAGATTGAAGCGAAGGCACTCAGAAAACTCAGGCATCCTAGCCGCAGCAAACGACTTAAGGATTTTCTTGAATAGTGTATTTCAGTCATTGAGCACAGTTTTCGTGTGCAATGACTGTTCATACATATTTTTGCAAAAAAGCGGTTTCAAAATGTATCTATAGTATAGCATAACATAAAAATTGAAATCGTTCGATAGTCATCTTATTTACATTGTTAAAAAAATGTCACACCTTTTTCCTTTAAAGGTGATCATTTTTTGGATAGAATATATATATAGTTCTATCATTTTATAATGGAATTACATAAGGAGGAACAGCAATGAAGAATCCGGTTATACCCTATGCTTTAACCGCCGCTCTCGGAATACTTTTAGTCATTGTTATATCGGTTGTCGGCCTGAATCAGCAGGAGGCAATTCAGGACGAACAGAATGGCGAAGAGAAGCAGGGAGAGGAACAGCAGGAAAAGTCCCAGGATGAAGGATCCGGAGGCGGAGAAACTGCAGCGAATGGGGAAGAAATTTTCCAGAGCAACTGTGCAAGCTGTCATGGAAGTGATTTATCCGGTGGAGTCGGACCGGACCTGACTTCGGTTGGCAGTGATTATTCAAAAGAAGAAATTAAAGAAATAATCGCTAACGGTTTCCCTCCGAACATGCCCGCAGGAATTGTAAAGGGCAAGAAAGCTGATGCTCTGGCACAGTGGCTTTCAGAACAAAAGTAAAAGACATCATGCAAGCGTCTGAAAGAGTAAGCTTACTGGTATTATGCAGCAGGCTTGCTCTTTTGTTCTTTGAAATATTATAGAGGGAAGGAGTATGAGATGAACAATACCGTAAACCTTTCCAAGCGGCTTAAAGAAACGGCTTCTTTTGTACCACCGGGAATTCGTTTTGCCGATATCGGATCTGACCATGCCTATCTACCTTCATATATTTGCCTTTCAGACTTAACTGCACAGGCCATTGCCGGAGAGGTGAATGAAGGCCCTTTTCAGCGTGCACGGGAAACCGTATCTTTTTATAACTTGTCAGACCGAATCGATGTCCGCCTGGGCAATGGGCTGAAGGTTTTCTCTCCCGGTGAAGTGGACGCAGTGGTGATTGCGGGCATGGGGGGCTCGTTGATTCGGGCCATTCTTGAACATGGCAGCGATCGTATGGCCGGCACCAAGCGTATCATTGCCCAGCCCAACACGGATGAACGGGATGTCCGAAAATGGTTTTCGACTCACGGCTATGTCATTATGGATGAAGTCTTGCTTGAAGAAAATGGCCATATATATGAAATTATTGTCGGTGATAAACATACCGGGAGACAACAGCTGACTGGTAAACAGCTTTTGTTCGGCCCTCGTCTTCTGCAACAGAAATCGGATTTGTTTTATCAAAAATGGGAACAGGAACGGAAGAAACGGCACCGGATCATTGAGCAAATGAAACATGCGAAAGTGCCGGAAGCTGCAAAAATAGCTTCATTTGAAAAAGAATTATTGTGGATAAAGGAGGAAGTGGAAGATGACTGTCCGTAACGCGGATATTTTCAGGACCATGGAAGTGTGGGCGCCAAAATATTTAGCGTATGATTGGGATAACGTGGGGTTGCAGATTGGTTCAGCGCAACAGTCGGTGAATAGGGTGATGATTGCTTTGGACGTTTTGGAATCAACAGTGGATGAGGCAATTGAAAATAATGTTGATTTAATTATTGCTCACCACCCTTTGCTGTTCAAACCGCTCAAACAGCTGGACACAGACTCTCCTAAAGGCCGGGTTATCCGTAAATTGCTTGCCCACGATATAACCGTATACGCAGCACATACGAATCTTGATGCTGCTAATGGCGGAGTAAATGATATGCTTTGTGATTTGCTTAGTATTGATAATCGAGAGATCCTTGTTGAAAACTATACAGAAAAGCTGGTTAAAATAGCTGTGTTTGTTCCAGAAACGCATGCAGACAATGTCAGAGAAGCCATGAGTCAGCAGGGCGCAGGACACATTGGGGACTATAGCCATTGCACATTTCAGTCAGCTGGTCAAGGAACGTTCAAACCGCTTGAGGGAACTGATCCGTATATTGGGTCGCAGGGCAGCTTGGAATTTGTCGATGAAGTCAAACTGGAAACCATTATACCGGAGAAGGATTTGCCGTCCGTGGTTGAGGCAATGATTGCAGCACATCCATACGAAGAGGCTGCCTATGATTTGTACCCAGTCGAAAACAGCGGTACTTCTTATGGGCTGGGACGAATGGGAACACTGAATGAATCCCTGACATTGGCGGAATTGTGTGAACGTGTCAAGAGAACGTTCGACATCCCAAACGTAAGGGTAACCGGTGATTTGTCCGCACCAGTAAAAAAAGTAGCTATTCTTGGCGGAAGCGGGGAAAAATATATTCAGGAAGCAATGAAAATGGGTGCAGATGCATATATCACTGGAGACATGACATTTCATTCGGCCCAGGATGCACAGGAATTGGATCTGTCCGTGATTGACCCTGGTCATTATGCAGAAAAAGTGATGAAAGACTATACGAAGGCCTACCTTGATGAGGCTTTTCAAACGGACGGGCTGCAAGTAATGGTATCCCAGGCCAATACAAATCCTTTCCAAACTGTCTGAGCATTTTTACACGCTACCTTATCGTTCCGTCATTTATGAATAAATACAGCTTGATAAAAAGGAGTAACCCAACATGACTGAACATTTTAGCCAATTCAACTTCCGGCCTATCATGACAGATGTCATCCATAAGCTGGAGTTTAAGAAACCAACGGCCATTCAGGAGCAAGTGATCCCTGCTGTTCTTGAAGGGACAAGCGTTATTGGCCAGTCACAGACAGGTTCCGGGAAAACACACGCATACCTTCTCCCGCTACTGAACCGTCTTGACCCGGAAAAGCGGGAAGTGCAACTTGTCATTACCGCGCCAACAAGAGAATTGGCAACACAAATATATGATGAAGTGAGAACAATTATTGATTACGCCGGGAAGAAAGGAACCTGGTTTGCCAAGCTGCTGGTCGGAGGAATGGATAAGCAAAAAATGATGGAAAAGTTGAAGGAACCGCCGCATATTGTCGTCGGAACTCCTGGAAGGATGCTCGACCTGGTAAAAGAGCAAAGCCTTTCCATTTATATTGCATCAGCCTTCGTGATTGATGAGGCTGACCTCATGCTTGAACTTGGTTTTATTCAGGATGTGGATCAGCTGCTGGTCCGGGCAAAGCAAGATATCCAGTTACTGGCATTTTCCGCCACCATTCCACAGCAGCTTGAACATTTTTACCGTAAATACCTGGAAAACCCGCTGCATGTCAAAGTCGACGATGCATTATCGCCAGAAACATTGGAACACCGGTTTATACCATTGAAAAACCGTGATCCTGCAGAAGTGATTGCAGGGATTTCTGAAACGATTCAGCCATATTTGGCCATTATTTTCACAAACGGAAAAGAAAATGCAGATGCATTGGCCAGTTCCCTGCAGCAAAAAGGGCTTGATACGGGGCTCATACATGGTGGACTGGCACCAAGAGAACGAAAACGTGTCCTGAAAGAGATACAGAACCTCCGCTATCAGTATATCGTGGCGACCGATCTTGCTTCACGCGGTGTGGATATTAAAGGGGTCAGCCATGTTATTAATGCGCAACTGCCAAAGGAAACAGACTTTTATGTACACCGTGCGGGTCGGACAGCACGTGCCGGTATGGAAGGAACAGTGATCAGTCTCTATGACGATAATGACATACGTCTGATGGAAAAATTAAAACAAAAGGGGCTTCCCGTTGCTTTTTGGGATGTCAAAAATGGTGAATGGAAACCTTCCAAGTTCCGGAATGACCGGAAGAAAGACGATACAACGGACCAAGATGCAGATAACATGGCCTGGAAAAAGGTCAAGAAGTATAAAAAGGTTAAACCTGGATATAAGAAAAAAATGAAAAAACAGCAGGAAAAGGCGAAAAATCAGTTAATGAAAAAATCAAACAAAAAGCGAAAATAAGTGTTGGGGTGAGGAAATGTTAAAGATTGGATCACACGTATCCATGAGCGGGAAAAAAATGCTTCAAGGGTCGAGTGAGCAGGCAGTTTCATATGGATCAAATGTGTTTATGATTTATACCGGTGCACCACAGAACACAAGAAGGAAGCCGATTGAAGAATTAAATATTGAAGCTGGAAGACAGCATATGGCGGAGAACGGTATCGTTGATGTTGTTGTCCATGCACCATACATCATTAATATAGGCAACACAACGAAAAAGGAAACGTTTGAATTGGGCGTGGATTTTTTGCGGAATGAAATTGATCGTACAAGCGCAATTGGAGCCGAACAAATTGTCCTCCACCCTGGCTCACATGTCGGACAAGGGGCGGACAAAGGGATTCCTAAAATTATTGAAGGGCTCAATGAAGTGCTTGATCCAAACCAGAATGTTCAGATAGCATTGGAAACGATGGCTGGTAAAGGATCAGAAATTGGGCGCACATTTGACGAACTGGCTGCAATTATGGACGGGGTGACCCATAATGAAAAGCTTTCTGTTTGCCTGGATACATGTCATATCCATGACGCGGGGTATGATGTTGTCCATGACTTTGATGGCGTACTGGATGAATTTGACCGTATTATTGGGCTGGACCGCTTAAAGGTCGTTCATGTGAATGATAGTAAGAATGAACAAGGCGCCCAAAAAGACCGTCACGAAAATATCGGGTTCGGTCATATTGGTTTCGAAGGGCTCCACCATGTCATTACACATCCGCAATTGGAAGAGTTGCCTAAAATCCTTGAAACACCATTTGTAGGTGAAGATAAGAAAAACAAAAAGCCCCCATATAAATTTGAAATTGATATGATCCGGGATGGCTCATTTGATTCGGGCTTGAAAGAAAAAATTGTCAATCAGTAATATAAGCAGGAATAATGTCTCGCACGTTATTCCTGCCTACTTATAACATTCTTTTCTAAAACAAATGTTCCAGACCGTACGCTTTAATGGTTTCCTGGAACAGCTTTTCCGCTTTTTTTGCTGTATTTTCATCCGTTATGCGGGCAAGCTCTCGAAACATTTTTTTGCGGCTCCTGGAGCTGAAAGGATCAACCGTATGTGTTTGTAAATAGGAAGTGATGGCATTTGCTTGTTTTCTGGAAATGGAAAAGTTATATTCATGTGCGTAATGGAGCAGCTCATCTGCCGACAGCTGTTTCATCTTAGTTTTCACGAACTGTTTGATAAACGACGACATATTCTCTCCCCTTAAAAAGTGATCTGATGTACTGTATGCATTAGCTCCAAAAAATTTACTCTCTCCCCTTATCACTTACAATAAGTACCAGCATGATAAACCGCGGACATCCATAAGCTATAAACGCACCTCATCAAAGAAAGAGAGGTCATGCTGATGGATGAAACAAACCGCAGGATAAATAGCTCGGAAAATGGACCGAAGCTTGAGGAACAGCCGGACACGGACGATATGGTTGCAACCAATTTTAATGGCGACGAACCGGATATCGAGGATGTACAAAGTAGACGTGATGAGGAATTTGCCGCAGAAATGACCGCGGACGATATCGCGGATACTGAGGATGATGACACAGAAGCCACCGGAGCTTTTGGCTGGATTGGTGTGGCATTGTCAGTGATTTCTTTTTTCATGATGCCAATCATACTCGGCGGTGCCGGGATAATCCTAGGCTTCATTTCAAGAAATCGGGGTGCAGAAACACTTGGTAACTCCGCGATAATTGTAGGTGCAATATCCATTCTCATCCGATTATTTGTCTTGCCATTCGTATAACAAAAGGGGCTGAAGATTTATTCAGCCCCTTTTTCATACAGCGGGAAATAGTAATATTCACCAGATTCGATACGGAGGGGATCTGTATGGGGATTTAATGTTTTGAAATCGGCTCGTATTTCCGGAATGTCAACTTTACCAAGTTGTTCATTTATTTTTTCGACAACTGACAGCACGGTATCCCCCTTGTCCACTTCTGCACGGATTCCTGTCAGACTCTCTTTTTCGACCCTGTTTTCATCCGTTTGTTCTGTCGTGTTTTCCGGAAGTAATCCTGTGGTAAGGTCTTTATAAATACTAATGAGAAACAATCCAATAAAAATGTACAATCCGAGTCGCTTCATAATTTCTCATTCCTTTATACAGCTCTACAGCCAAATACCTTTTCGTTTGATATTTATGCTAATACATCTGATTTATTACTGCTGCAGCCGAAAGAGAACCTACACAGTCGACTACTTACGCAAGTTTTCATGTACGTTCCCAATGATCCATTCGGGCAAATTATAACCAGGAGCACACGGGAAAAAAGGTGAATGTAAACTTTATGTTAATTTTTCGAGATATACTTTACAAACGCTGTCGAATCCATTAATAATGGGGAAGGTATGTGACAGTTTTCTACATGAAGGGTGGCGTTTCTTTGGATATCGATGTGCAAACACTGATATTTGAATTTATTGGCGGACTTGGCATATTTCTGCTTGGCATCAAATATATGGGGGAAGGACTTCAAAAGTCTGCGGGCGACCGACTGCGGGATATACTTGACAAAACAACGAGCAACCCGTTCCTTGGTGTGCTTGCAGGTATCGTAGTGACAATCCTTATTCAGAGCAGTTCAGGGACTACAGTGTTGACGGTCGGGCTCGTTAACGCTGGATTTATGACTCTAAGACAAGCTATTGGTGTTATTATGGGTGCCAATGTTGGTACAACGGTAACTGCTTTCATTATAGGGATTGATCTGGGTCAATATGCCCTGCCGATTATAGCTGTTGGCTGTTTCTTACTGTTTTTCTTTAAAAACCAAAAAGTGAATAATCTCGGACAGGCTATATTTGGCTTCGGGGCACTGTTCTTTGGCCTTGAGCTGATGAGCAGCGGGATGTCACCATTAAGAAGTCTTGAGGCATTTCAAGAACTCACACTGAGTATGAGTGAGCATTCGATACTTGGTGTCGTTATTGGTACATTGTTTACATTTGTTGTGCAAAGTTCCAGTGCCACGATTGGTATTCTGCAGGGGCTGTTTTCTGAAGGTGCAATTGAATTGAAGGCCGCATTGCCCGTATTATTCGGGGACAATATAGGAACAACCATCACGGCAGTCCTTGCTTCCATCGGTGCAACGGTAGCCGCCAAACGGGCAGCATATGTTCACGTTATTTTTAATCTGGCTGGTACGACTGTCGTATTGCTTCTTTTGGGCTTTTTTACGAATTACGTTATTTATTTGCAATCCTTATTAGATCTTAATCCGGAAATGACGATAGCCTTTGCGCATGGAAGCTTTAACCTTGTCAACCTGATTATTCAATTTCCTTTCATCGGTGCACTTGCATGGATAGTAACAAAAATTATTCCTGGTGACGATACAGTTGTGGAATATAAGCCAAAGCATCTGGATCCAATTTTTATCCAGCAATCATCTACATTAGCACTTGACCAGGCAAAAGCTGAGATTATTCGTATGGGTGAATACTCGTACAAAGGGCTTGAAGAGACCAACTTATATTTAACAACGAAAAGCCAGAAGCATTCGGAAATGTCAATGCAAATCGAAGGTGCACTCAACAACCTCGACCGAGAGATAACGGATTATTTAGTTGAATTGTCAGGTGTATATATGTCTGAACTGGACAGTACCAAGCATACGCTTCTGATGGACTCTGTACGTGATATAGAACGCATAGGAGATCATTTTGAAAACATTATTGAACTGATAGATTATAAAATATCCAACAAAGTCCATATAACCGAACAAGCTCAGGAAGATCTGAATAATATGTTTGATTTGACGATTATGACAGTTAAGGAATCTGTCGAAACATTGGATAAAATGGACCGCGAAAAGGCACTGGCGGTCATGCAGAAAGAAGATCAAATTGATAAAATGGAACGGGATTTCCGAAAGAAACATATCATCCGGATGAATGAAGGCTTATGTACCGGATCAGCGGGAATTGTGTTTGTGGATATTATCAGCAATCTTGAACGTATTGCCGATCATGCAGTAAATATTGCTGAAGCGATTTTGGATGAATAAACAACACTTATTGTACGTGCTCAAAATTGCGTGTCAAAGAGGATCAATAGGACCTAAGTTCGCGACGTCCTTTAATGGGTACGAAATATCGGCACGGCTGCATATTGGCTGCTGCCGGTATTTTTGTATGTCTAAAGTCGGACTTCATTTCATGTAAATACGTAAAATTTTTTCCTTTATTCACTATTGATAATATGGATTGAACATGCTATAGTTATTAATGTTGTCTGTTGCTGATTTGTTTTTTCGGCCTTACATAAATTTTGTGAGCAAAAGTTATTGACATATTCTGCCGAACATGATAAATTATATTTCGTCGCTGATAAAAACATGCAGCAACATGAAGGTTACGTCGTCTTTGGACAGCCTTTTATGTAAAGGTCTGCTAGGAAGAGTACAACAATTTTGATATAATATCATAAAAATTATTCCACAGTAGCTCAGCGGTAGAGCTATCGGCTGTTAACCGATCGGTCGCAGGTTCGAATCCTGCCTGTGGAGCCATATGGCGGTGTAGCTCAGCTGGCGAGAGCGTACGGTTCATACCCGTGAGGTCGTGGGTTCGATCCCCTCCACCGCTATTTCATTCCTAATGGCGGTCGTGGCGAAGTGGTTAACGCACCGGATTGTGGCTCCGGCACTCGTGGGTTCGATCCCCACCGGTCGCCCCATACTAAAATTTAAAGTGGACCCTTAGCTCAGCTGGTCAGAGCTATCGGCTCATAACCGATCGGTCGCAGGTTCGAATCCTGCAGGGTCCACCATTGACATTCGGAGGTATACCCAAGTCTGGCTGAAGGGATCGGTCTTGAAAACCGACAGGCGGGTCAAACCGCGCGGGGGTTCGAATCCCTCTACCTCCTCCATACATATTTAACAGTTATCAAATGTGATTGTAAGTGCAATTGTGATGATAGCAAGAAATTTAATATCATACGGCTCGGTAGCTGGCCGCTAGCAACACCGAAACATCACCTAAGTGCAGGCCTGCGAGGAACGTAATCAACACTGAAATTACTTGCAACGTGACGAGCACCAAACCTGAAGAGATTAAGTGATGATAGCAAGAAATTTTTAATATCATACGGCTCGGTAGCTCAGTCGGTAGAGCAACGGACTGAAAATCCGTGTGTCGGCGGTTCGATTCCGTCCCGAGCCATTTTTCCAAACAAGCATACTTGCTTGTTTTTCTTTTGCACAAAATGAAATCCAAAACATGACGGTACTGCTTATAACTGTTGGCACTTTAAAAACATGCATATTGTTTGCAAGTGTAACCGACCTTTGGTACGGTAAGATTAAAAGGTTGAATCTTCAATCCTTTTAATAAAAGATCTAAGGGAGGATGTATAAAATGGCTCCATTTGAACTGCCAGAACTACCATATGCATACGATGCTTTAGAACCAACTGTTGACAAAGAAACGATGAATATTCACCACACGAAGCATCACAATACTTACGTTACCAAACTGAATGCGGCACTGGAAGGTAAAGCAGACCTTCAAGAGAAATCACTTGAGGATCTGCTCAGCAATCTTGACGCTGTACCGGAAGATATCCGTACGGCTGTACGTAATAATGGCGGTGGACACGCTAACCATAGTCTGTTCTGGAAAGTAATGTCACCAAACGGCGGCGGTGAACCTACCGGTGAGCTTGCTGACAAAATCAATGATAAATTCGGCAGTTTCGACAAATTTAAAGAAACGTTTGAGACAGCCGCAAAAGGCCGTTTTGGATCAGGCTGGGCTTGGCTCGTTGTTCATAATGGTGAACTCGAAGTGACAAGCACACCTAACCAGGATACACCGATTATGGATGGAAAAACACCGATTTTAGGCCTTGACGTTTGGGAACATGCTTACTATCTTAATTACCAAAATCGCCGTCCTGACTATGTGGCAGCATTCTGGAATGTTGTAAATTGGGACGAGGTTGCTAAGAATTATAACGAAGCTAAATAATAAATGAACGCTTCTTTAAAAAACACGGGAAAAATACCCGTGTTTTTTTATACCCAACGATAAAGACATTTGATGTGATGGGGTATACATGCTTATTTTTAACATTTTCGGCATTACATATCCATGCTCTAATTTGCTCACACTATAAATGAACAAAAAGGAGCAATGGATATTATGCACAAAAGCTTACAAGCCTTTACAGGAAAAATGGATATAAACCGTGATCTTATTTTACTGCTTGTCATAGGTGGTCTGTACTCACTAAGTATTTTCCTTTCCAATACCTTTGTGAACATTTATTTATGGCGCCAAGCAGGGGATTACAGCACGATTGCTTTTTACAATCTTGGTATTTATCTGTTCCAGCCGGTGACATTCATTCTTGCAGGAAAAATTGCCAAAAAAGTTGACCGTGTCATTGTACTCCGATTGGGGGTCATATTTTTATCTCTCTTTTTTCTGAGTGTCCTGCTGGTTGCCGATAAAGCAGCAACGTATAACTTTATGCTCGGCAGTTTACTTGGAATCGGCTTTGGATTTTACTGGCTGGCATTCAATGTGCTTACATTTGAAATCACGGAACCTGAATCCAGGGACTTTTTTAATGGGTTCTTAGGTGTCTTGCAGTCATTTGCTGGTATGATTGGCCCATTGCTTGCGGGGACGCTCATCGCCAGAATGGAAGAAACTATTGGGTATACAGTCATTTTTACAATTTCGTTCAGCCTGTTTATTGGTGCAGTTGTCTGCAGCTTTTTTCTTAAACGGCGGCAGGCAGAAGGACGGTTTCATTTCAAGCGTGTACTGACGGAGTGGAACCACAATAAAAACTGGCGAAAAATCCTAAACGCCCATATTTCACAAGGACTACGGGAAGGAATCTTTTTATTTGTGATTTCCATATGGGTGTTTCTTTCAACCGGCAGTGAATTTTCACTTGGGATGTTCAACCTGTTTCTTTCTGGTTTGTCCTTTGTGTTTTACTTCATTGTTACCAGATGGATTAAACCATCCATGCGGAAAAAGTTTATACTAACGGGAGCGCTTATCCTGTATTTCTCGATCTATATTATTTTGTTTGATACTGGGTATGTTCAGTTGATGATTTATGCGGCATTAATCGGTATTGCCTATCCTGTGGTCAACGTACCATACTTTTCCATGACGTTCGATGTGATTGGAAAGGCATGGAAAGCGAAAGAACTTCGGGTGGAGTATATTGTTGTTCGGGAGGTGTTTGCCAATATTGGCAGGGTGACAGCCATTGTTGTGTTTCTTATTGCGATATCATTGGTTTCAGCAGAAGTCATTATTCCATACCTGCTCGCCTTCTTCGGATTGGGTCATATTGTGATTTATCTGTTTGTCAAGGATATTTACCTCGGGGCAGCCGGTACAAATGAACCCATCACGAAGGAGCCAGTGACAGATGAAAAAAATCGATGATTCCTGTTAGAATCAGAAGGCAAAAATGGTATAATGAAGCTGTACAATTTTAAAGGGTGAGGGAGAGAGATATGGCTAACATAAAGAAAAGGAAAAAGGCCCAGTTGCCCTTTCGTTTAAATATACTGTTTTTTGCCGTGTTTTTGTTATTTTCACTGCTGGTTTTGCAGCTTGGGGTTGTTCAGATCCTGAATGGGGAAGCATTCCAGGCGGAAATTGACCGGACATCCAATGATTTCACGGAAATTCCAGTTCCGCGTGGTAAAATGTATGACCGAAACGGAAATTTAATCGTTGGGAACGATGCTGAATATGCAATTACGTATACGCCGGAAAAAGGAACACAGGCAGAAGATAGACTCGACGTGGCAGAGAAATTAGCTAAGTACATTTCCATGGACCCGGGAAAAGATAAACAGTATGGTCTTACATTACGGAACCGAAAAGAATACTGGTATATTCAAAATACGAAAGAAGCAAAAAGCCGGCTCACAGATAAAGAAATTGAAGAAATGGATAATAGTGAGCAATACAGTACGATGCTTGAACGGATTAAAGAAGAAGAAGTTGCGTTTGATAATTTCAGCCAACAGCAGCGTGAAGTAATGGCCATTAAAAAAGAAATGGACAAAGCAATGGCCCTTACACCGCAAATCATTATTAAGGGAAAAGAAGTAACTCCTGAAGAATTTGCACGTGTGGCTGAGCATCTGGATGAGCTGCCCGGAATTAACGCCTCCACAGACTGGAACCGTAAGTATCCATACGGCAGCACGTTTCAGTCGTTTGCGGGCAATATTACATCGGAAAAACAGGGCATATTAGCCGCAAAAGAAGATTATTACATGACGAGGGGCTACAGCCGGAATGACCGTGTTGGCCGAAGTGGTCTCGAGGAGCAGTATGAAAGCGTCCTACGCAGTCGGAAAGAGAAAATTCAGTATACAACAGATAAAAATGGCACAATCGTTGATTCGGATGTAGCCGTCGAAGGGCAGCGCGGGAAAGATTTGGTCCTCACCATCGATATGGAACTCCAGAAAGAAGTAAACAAGGTGTTGCGCCAAGAATTAAAAACGGCCATCCAGAACCAGCCATATGAAAATCATTATATGGATACGGCACTTGCTGTTATGATGGATCCTCAGACAGGGGAAATCCTGGCCGCCGGTGGACAATACTACAACCGGGAGGAGAAGGAATTTCAAAATGCCGGTCAGCGTACGATACACAGTGCATACAGCCCGGGTTCAGCTGTCAAAGGCGCGACAATGCTTGCTGGGTATGAATCCGGTGTGATAAAACCTGGCCAGCGGTTTTATGATACACCGATCAAGATAAAAGGAACGCCGGAAAAAAGTTCTTGGAAAAATCTGCAGTGGGTCAATGACTATGAAGCGCTGAAGCGTTCCTCTAACGTATATATGTTCTATATTGCCATGCGCATGGGTGGCGACTTTAACTATCAGCGAAATGAACCGCTTAATTTTGACCCGAAAGCATTTACTGAAATGCGCAGGTACTACAGTCAGTTTGGTCTTGGTGTTTCGACGGGCATCGATTTTCCATCGGAGTCAATCGGGTATCAAGGTAGTGATCCACTTGCAGGAAATCTCTTGGACCTGGCGATTGGGCAATATGATACGTATACAACCATGCAAATGGCACAGTACGTGTCAACGATTGCCAATGACGGCTATCGCATCCGGCCGCATTTCCTAAAGGCGATTCGTAACCCGGTCCCACACAGTGAGGAGCTTGGTCCGGTATACAAAAGTAATAACACGGAATTCATGAACCGGATAGACATGGACCAGAAGTATATCAACCGCGTACAGGAAGGGTTCCGGCAGGTATTTCAAGAACCTGGTGGTACCGCGTATACCCATTTTGACGATAAACCCTATGCTATGTATGATATTGCCGGTAAAACTGGAACTGCAGAAGCAGACGTTTATGATGATGGAAAAAAAGTACGCGATGCGGAAAACCTGGCACTCATCGGCTATGCCCCACATGATGATCCAGAGGTAGCTTTTGCCCTTATTGTTCCGAAGGCAGGAACAGGCAATAAACATCCGATTAACCATGAAATTGGGAAAGGGATTTTGGATGCGTATTTTAATTTAAAAGACAAAAAAGATGAAGAGTAAAGACAGATACCAGCCTGAGCACTTGTTGCAGTGTTCAGGCTTTTTATTTTACACTTCGGCACTTATGGGAAGTTATTCTTTACGTTATTTTTACACTCAATTAATAGGCAGTTAAAACTGATTAGTTATGATAGGAATTGCAGGGGGGGGAAACGACATTCCTTTTCTGACAAAAAATAACGACAGGGGGCTTTTGTGGTATGAGATCGCTATTTCTACTTGTGGCAATCACCATGTCACTGCTGTTAGCTGCATGCGGCAATGCAGAAGGAAGCAATAATGCACAGGGGAATGATGGAGGAAAGAAAAGTGAAGGAAACGGGTCGTCCGAAGTAGTCGTGGATGGATCATCTACTGTTTTTCCAATCATGGAAGCTATAGCTGAAGATTATCAAAAACAAAATCCCGATGCCCGGGTCAATATTGGTGTTTCCGGTAGCGGTGGCGGATTTGAAAAGTTCGCTGCAGGCGAAACGCATATCTCCAATGCCTCCCGGCCAATCAAAGAAGCAGAAAAGCAGGCGCTTAAGGATGCGGGTATTGATGACTATACCGAATTCGAAGTCGCTCTTGATGGTCTTTCCATTGTCGTTAATAAAGAAAACGACTGGGTTAATAAACTGACGGTTGACCAGTTAAAAAAAATGTGGTCCGAGGATGGCGGTGTAGAAACATGGGCAGATGTGAAAGAAGGCTGGCCTGAAAAAGAAATTGAGTTTTATAGCCCTGGAGCGGACTCCGGCACATTTGATTATTTCAGCGAAGTTGTTCTTGGGGATACGCAAATTCGTAAAGATGCATCATTATCAGAAGATGACAATGTCCTTGTCCAAGGGGTAATGGGTTCCCCTAATGGCATCAGTTACTTTGGATATGCCTATTATGCTGAAAACAAGGATAATTTAAAAGCGGTCCCGATTGTGAATAGTGATGGAAAGGCAGTCAAACCAAGCAAAGAAACCATTCAGTCGGGTGCTTATAATCCATTTTCACGGCCGTTATTTATCTATGTTAAACATGAAGCATTGAAACAAGATGCAGTGTATGATTTTACAACGTATGCACTTGAAAATGCCGGTAAAATGGCAGAAGCAGTAGGGTACGTTGGTAAACCGGAAAGTGGATATGAAAAAGCTTTGCAAAAGGTTGATGAAATAGCCGGTAAATAGGTGGGAGGCAGGTGAGAAAAGATTTCGTACGCTTTTCTCACTTCCTACGTTTGCCATGAGAAGTAGACAGGTTACCCAATGAAGAGAGGTTATTGCATGTCAGTAAATGTAAAAAATAGGATCAAACAGCGAAAAACAAATCGATTTTTCTTGCGTTTTACAGAAAAGGCTGCACCTGTATTCTTTTTCCTGTGTGCGACAATATCGGTTCTTACGACGGTTGGGATTATCCTGACATTGCTTGTCGAAACTATCACATTTTTCAGCAGGGTTTCATTTTTGGAATTTATTACGGGAACGGAGTGGTGGCCGTTTGGTGAAGACCCAACGTACGGTGTTCTTCCGTTAATAGGTGGAACCATGCTGATTACGGTTATTGCCATGCTTGTCGCTCTTCCAGCCGGACTTGCATCAGCTATTTATTTAAGTGAATTTGCCCCGGAGCGGACACGTAAAATTATAAAACCGGTTCTGGAAGTTTTGGCAGGGATTCCGACCATCGTTTACGGTTTCTTTGCTCTGACATTTGTGACACCTGTTCTGGAAACAATTATTCAGGATTTACCCATTTTCAATGCACTTAGTCCTGGGATTGTCGTCGGCGTCATGATTATTCCGATGATTGCATCGCTGTCTGAGGATGCACTTCGCTCGGTGCCGGGTTCCATGAGGGAAGGTGCGTTAGCAATGGGGTCCACACGGCTGGAAGTGGCTATGAAAGTAGTTGTCCCGGCAGCATTATCTGGAATTATAGCTTCATTTGTTCTTGGCATATCACGCGCGATTGGGGAGACGATGATCGTCGCTGTAGCTGCCGGTGCTACGCCAAAGCTGACGTGGGATGCCACGGAATCAATCCAGACAATGACTGGTTATATTGTTCAAGTGAGCCTCGGGGATGCATCATATGGTTCCACAGCATATTACAGCATTTATGCAGTGGGGATGACCTTATTTGTGTTCACATTAATCATGAATCTAGTATCGCACTATATTTCTCGGCGCTTTAAGGAGGACTATTGAGATGAATCTGGTCAATAAACAAACGGTTCAGAACAGCATGGGCAAGCGGCTCGTCAAAAACCAGCTGGCCAGATCAATCTTTTTTCTTGCAGCTGGTTTTGGAATGCTTGTTTTGGCGGTGTTGCTCTATCGTATTTTTTCAGAAGGCACAAGCTATCTCGATTGGAGCTTTTTAACGAGTTTCGCTTCCAGGTTTCCGGAAGAGGCGGGAATTAAAGCAGCCATCATTGGTTCATTATGGCTGATGGCAGTTACGGCTCCTGTATCACTTATACTCGGTGTCGGGACCGCCATTTACCTTGAGGAATATGCAAAGGAAAATAAGATTACCCGGTTTATTCAAATGAACATCTCGAATCTTGCCGGGGTTCCATCGGTTGTCTTTGGTCTGTTAGGCCTTACCGTGTTTGTTCGGCTGATGGATATGGGCAGAAGTATTATGGCAGGCGGATTGACGATGAGTCTGTTGATTCTGCCAATTATTGTTGTGTCTTCCCAGGAGGCGATACGGGCTATTCCCAAGGATCAGTATGAAGCATCCTTTGCAATGGGAGCAACGAAATGGCAGACAGTTCTTCGTGTGGTGCTGCCTGCCGCCATTCCCGGTATTCTGACCGGTGGTATTCTTGCATTGTCACGGGCGATCGGTGAAACAGCCCCGCTTTTGATGATTGGCGCTCTGTCTTTTATTGCCTATTTGCCGGAAAATGTATGGTCTGGTTTTACAGTACTGCCGATCCAAATATTCAATTGGACCGGAAGACCACAGGAAGAATTTCATCTGGTGGCTTCTGCAGGCATTATCGTATTGCTGGTTATCCTGCTCTTGATGAATTCGGTTGCTGTGTTTATACGAAATAAGCTTACAAAACGACTTTAATCGGAGGTTTTTTCCATGAGTACAGCTTTAGAGAGTAAACGTATCTTTCTTGCAAATGCAGTGGAGAACGAAAAAGAAGATGTAAAAAAGTCCATTTACAATGTTGATAATTTTAATCTCTGGTATGGCAATGATCAGGCTCTCTACGACGTGAAGCTTGCTATTCCGGAAAATCGGGTAACAGCAATCATCGGACCATCCGGGTGCGGGAAATCAACCTTCATCAAATCACTTAACCGGATGGTGGAATTGGTTCCGTCCGTAAACATGAGCGGAAGTATCAGTTATGCTGGACAGGATATATTCAGTCCGGACTACAAAGTAGAACAATTAAGGACCGATGTCGGTATGGTTTTCCAGCATCCAAATCCATTCCCGAAATCAATTTATGACAATATCGCATACGGTCCGAAAATTCATGGTATCCGCAAAAAGAAGGTGCTTGATGAGATAGTGGAGAACAGTCTAAAGGGCGCGGCGTTATGGGATGAAGTAAAAGACCGCCTGCAAGAAAATGCATTCGGTTTATCCGGTGGTCAGCAGCAGCGGCTATGTATCGCAAGGTGCCTGGCAATCGAGCCTGACGTTATTTTAATGGATGAACCGACTTCTGCCCTGGATCCAATAGCGACGGCTAAAGTGGAGGAGCTAGTACAAAGTCTGAAAGAGGATTACAGTATTGTCATTGTTACCCACAACATGCAGCAGGCTGCTCGGATCTCAGACAAGACAGCCTTTTTTCTTAATGGGGAAGTAATTGAGTTCGAAAACACAGACAAATTATTTTCCAACCCGGAAGACAGACGGACCGAAGATTATATTACTGGCCGATTCGGCTGATTAGGTGAGGGAGGGGTTAAGTGGCTGGAAGGGAACATTTTGAAGCTGATTTAAGCATGGTTAAAAAAGATATAATAGATTTAGCACAAACTGCTGAAGATGCGCTTGGAAAGGCTGTTGACGCTTTGTTCAATCAGGATGTTATGTTGGCTGAGAAGGTTATAAAGCAGGATAGGGAAATAGACAGGCGAGAGAACGAAATAAATGAACAAACGATTGTCATGATGGCGAAACAGCAGCCGGTAGCTACCGATTTACGTCGTCTCATTATTTCACTGAAAATAACGACCGATGTTGAACGGATGGCTGATCATGCCAGGAATATTGCTGAATCAGCCCTTCGTCTGGGAGAGGAGCACCATTTAGCAATTCCTCAGAAGGTAAAAGAAATGCGCAATATGGTGATGGATATGAATCATACTGCCATACAGGCATTTCAGTATGAGGATATTACCATTGCTGGAAAGCTGTCCGCAATGGATGATGCAGTGGATGATTTATATGAAAGCATGATCCAGAATTTATTAAGTGAAACAGCAGCAAATCCGGAAAAAATCCAATATATTATGCAAATGGCCTTCAGCGCCCGGTATATGGAACGATTTGCTGACCATATTACAAATATTTGCGAGAGCATTATTTACCTTGTTAAAGGAGAGTCCCATAAGCTCAATTAAAACGGCTCTTTTCGTATACGTTAATGTTTTTTCCAGTACAGTTGATATAAAGTGCGATATAACTTTGTATGAGCGTTAAACTGCCGCTGCGGAAATACACTGGGGTGCTCGTCGCGTTGCAAGCTGATTCGGCGAAGTGTACGCTCCTCGCAACTCGCAGCCAACTCGGTGGATGTTTTGCTCGTCGCTTTCCGTGGGCGGCTGATGAGCCTCCTCATGCTCGTCACGTTACAAGCTAACTCGGTGAAGCATACGCTCCTCGCAGGTCGCAGATTACTCAGTGAAGTCTTGCTTTGTGCTTGCGCATTGCGGGGTCTCATCTAGGCCTCTGCTCCCACAGGTGTATGTCCTCCGCTGGTGTTGTACTTGTAATCTTATTATATTTACTTGATGCTTAATTATATCTCTATTTTGATGGTTGATTGGAGTGGAGGCCAGTCGACTCCTGCGGGAAAAGCAACAGCTGAAGACCCCGCAGGACAAGGAAAGCTGCGGCAGCGTTACATCGCACGAAGAAAAAGTGTTTTCCTTTTTCGAGGAAGCGATTTTCTTCCGAGGAGGCTGAAGCGTTGCCCGCGGTAAAGAAGACACTGCGAAAAGCGTGAGGTTGAGCAGATGTCGCACTTATGCCTGTGGTGAAAGCGACTGGCTGGAACGGAAATCAACAAGCACTTACATAGCATTAGAAATTGTTTAGTAGGGTTTGTTTTTTAAAGTGACGCCAGAAGCAGCAGTTTTTTTAGGAAACAGCCATTAAAATAGACAGAGAAAAGCTGTATTGCGCTTGCAATACAGCTTAATTCGTGATGGCCTCTGCAATTTCATAATGGCTCATGTCACTTGTCAGTTCAAATTCACCGAGCTGCACATATTTGGTGTAGCTTTTATCCTCCAGGTATTGTGTGAATTCGTCTGCACTTTCAATAATGTTATTTTCCTGCAGTGTTTCACTGATAGTAGATGGGGGCGTCCCAGATTCAATTGTCAGCGTATAAGTTGTTGGCTGACTGTCCTCGGACGTTTGTTCTCCTTCGTCATCATCGTTATTGCTATTTTTCTCTTCGCTTTGACTTTTTTCATTTTTATTGGTGCTGGAGGCTGTCTCCTCACCTTTGTTCTTCTGATCGGAATCCGTTTCTTCGTTTTTGTTTTGATCGGATTGTACTGAAACCGAAATATATTCTGATTCTGTCATGACATGATAGCCTTTCGATTCGACCTTTTTAATCATGTCTTCGGTTGATAGCTCCGAATTGTTCTGGCCGCTGCCGGAAAAATAAAATGTTGCAAGCAATATGATTCCGGCTGTCAATAAACCAAGTGCAAAAGAGCGGATTAATTGTTTCATCATCTTCCCCTATCTTTCTGTTAAGCTGAGTATTTTAGTCATTATGTACAGTGTCTTCCGAGAAGTCGTTTGTCAGCAGTTCTTCTTCCAGGACTTTTATTTTTTTCTTCATTTGATAATTGTCCTGCATAGTTGAAATCGAAATTTGTTCCAGCTCGCTTTCCAGTTCGTCAAACTTATCATTCATGAAAAACGACAGGATTAGGAGCACCACTGCAATGACAATGACGGCAACTATCGCAAAGATCATGATATTCCCCTCCATTCATTCATCATTACAGTTATAACATACATTGCCCAAAAGAGAAATGAGCAATTTTTAACAGTGATTCTTGAATATTTCTCGGATATCTGCTATTATAATTAAGTCTGAAACGTCATAATAAACGTCTTTGAAAAGTGACATTCTATTGTTTGGAGGGAAAATAAATGCGCGTAAATATTACACTTGCTTGTACAGAGACAGGTGACCGTAACTATATTTCAACAAAAAATAAGCGGAAAAACCCAGAACGTTTGGAGCTTATGAAATATTGCCCGCGTCTGAAGAAACATACGCTTCACCGCGAGACCAAATAATACGGTCCTATCAGCTCTTGCCATATTGCGGCAAGAGCTTTATTATTGCAACAGAATGGTGTACAGTTCAGTCGGGGGTGTTTAAACTGGATAAACAAGCAATGCGGAAAGGCGCAATGGAAGAACTGAAAAATATACCAGATAATCAACGGCGGCAAATTGAGCAGGAGCTTAAGCGGCACCTTACAGTTTCGGATGCGTGGCAATCGGCGGACAGGGTTGGCATAACGGTGGCTAAAGGGTTTGAGTGGAACACGGAGCCGATCATCGATGCTGCCTGGCAAGAAGGGAAAACAGTCTGTGTACCTAAATGCTTCCCAGACGAGCGGAAGCTGAATTTTTTCATCCTTGATACATATGATCAGCTGGAGACCGTTTATCACGGCCTATTGGAACCAAAACCATCTGAAACAGTAAGGGTGAACAAGCAGGATATTGATTTGCTCATTGTCCCAGGACTTCTCTTTGACAAAGGCGGTTTTCGGATTGGCTTTGGCGGTGGGTACTACGACCGTTTCCTGACTGACTTCCCGAATCAAAAATTGTCACTGGCTGGGTCATTTCAAGTAGTTGAAAATCTCCCGTCTGAATCCTACGATATCCCGGTAGATTCCATCATCACCGAACAGGGAATGCTGCATCAGGGAGGAATGTAAGGTGGATTTTGCACGGTATTCACGGCAAATGCTGTTTGGACCGATCCAGGAAACAGGACAACAAAAACTAGCCGAAAGCTCGGTACTCGTTGTCGGTGCAGGTGCGTTGGGAAGTATTATTAGCAACCAGCTTGTGCGGGCGGGGGTTGGCAAGATTCGTCTGATCGACCGTGACTATGTTGAATGGAGCAATTTGCAGCGGCAAATGCTGTTTGATGAAGATGATGTCAGAGAGGCGGTGCCGAAAGCCATCGCAGCGAAAAGGAAATTGGAACGAATGAACAGCCAGGTGACAGTGGAAGCTATCGTTGGCAACGTATCACTCGACAATACAGATGAACTATTGGACGGCATTGACGTTGTTTTGGACGGGACAGATAACTTTTCCACCCGCTATTTGCTGAACGATGCCTGTTTTCAAAGAGGAATTCCATTTTCCTATGGAGGGGTGGTCAGTTCAAGGGGGATGCAAGCGTTCTTTATTCCGCATGTAACCCCATGCCTGCGTTGTATTGCAAAAGAAGGTGCAGCCAGTGGGCAGACATGTGATACAGCAGGTGTCATTTCGCCGGCGGTCAATATCGTTGCATCCCATCAGGTGACAGAAACACTGAAGTATTTGACCGGCAACCGGAATGCACTCCGGAATACCTTAAAAACGTTCGATATCTGGCTGAACAACCAGTACGATATGAAATTATCAGCAACTGATCCAAGCTGCCCGGTCTGCGGGAACCATGAATACCCAGCTTTGAATCAATCAGTTAAGAATGAGGAAACGGTTTTATGCGGGCGTGATACTGTCCAGATTCATCGTGAAGCAGGCATGGATCTGACATATTGGGAAAAAACACTTGCACACGCAGCGGATATACAGCGCACACCGTTTTTACTGAAAGCTGTTTTTCAGGAAGGGATTCAGTTTGTCCTGTTCAAAGATGGTCGGGTGCTTGTCCAAGGAACAGAGGACCCTGTTCAGGCGCGTATATGGTATGACCGCTACATTGGATCCTGATGCATAATCTCATGCAATTGGCAGATAACTAAAACACCATACGATAAGAAAAGGGTGTGTCAGTTATGAGATTCTTTACAGTACTTACGCTGGCAGTGACAGCGGCAGCGATGATTTTCAAGTGGCGTTACCGGATTATGAACACACTCCTCGCCATCAGTTTCCTGCGGCGGGCAGCAGTGATGATTTCGATGAATATGCCGGCAATCCGCCAGAAGTTATTGCCAGGTCTGTTTCAGCGTTAAATCCGTTCCATAAACGAACCAATGTCGAGAAGCTGTTACTAGGACAGCTTCTTTTTTCATTAAGACAAGTTTTTTCTAACAGCAGAAGGTCTTTTACGAAAAGAAAAATCGGCTTAAGTTTGGTATGATTGCCAAGAGGGGGGGAATGGATGTGGAGAAGAACTACAGAATGCATCACTTGGCATATCAATTGATCAGTACAGGGGATTTTGAGGTTCTGCACTATAATGAAAATGAAATATGGCTGGAGAAGCTTGCTGGTAAGACATCAAGGGTTGTCCGTCTATTTCAAGGCGGTTTTGACTGGAAAAACCACCTAAAAAAAGATATCGCACTTGTTTTTCAGAAAGCGAAAGCTATAAGGCGTTCGTTCAAGGGGAAACATGTGGAAATACATAATGTATATATTGCCGCACATCCTCCGGTGGATGATTGGGAAATATTGAGAAAGCCTATGCAGCTGCAGGAAAGGCATCCCATCAAAATGCATCTGTATTATTTGTCGGAGCAGGAAAAAGAAGAAGGATTACAGCGCTTGCAGGACGTTGCCGGAGCAGAACTCATAGATGATTCGGCAAATTATTCGGAAGCAGATCTATCCGAGCATGCCGCTTATTACCGGAAGCAGCTGGCTGACAAAGCGGACCAAAAACAGCGCGAAGCAGAAAAATTGTTCGCAAAAGGCAAGCCAATCTTCACGTATATGCTGCTAGCTGTTAATTTGCTCCTGTTTCTGCTGCTTGTCATGAATGGCGGAAGTACGTCCACTGAAACATTAATCCGTTTTGGGGCCAAATACAACCCTGCCATTCTGGAAAATGGGGAATGGTGGCGAATCATTACCTCCATGTTTCTGCACATTGGCCTTCCTCATTTGGCCATGAATATGCTTGCAGTTTATTACTTGGGAACAGCTGTGGAGCGTATTTACGGATCGTTCAGATTCATTCTGATTTATTTTTTGGCTGGAATCGGCGGGGGACTGGCAAGCTTTGCGTTTACGGAGAATATATCCGCAGGTGCTTCTGGTGCATTGTTTGGGTTATTCGGTGCCCTCTTGTTTTTTGGTGTTATGCATAAGCGGGTATTTTTTCAGACAATGGGGATGAATTTGCTTATATTGGTTGGCATCAATATTGGTTTCGGCCTCTTGGTACCACAAATTGACAACAGTGCGCACCTTGGCGGGTTAATTGCTGGTTTTATCGCATCCGTTATTGTTCGGATGCCTGGAAGAAAGTCGGCTATGATACAAGTATCTGCATTCCTATTGTATGTACTGCTGACCGCTGGATTGGTTGCTTATGGTGTGACAGCCAATGAAGAAAATCCGGCTTACCAGTTGATGAATGCAGAACAGCTGCTCACACAGAATAAATATGAAGAGGTTGTTGATGTGGCCACAACCGGATTGACGATGGATGGAAAGCTGTCCCCGGACTTGGAGAGCCGGTTATTATTTCAGCGTTCCTATGCATATATCCAATTGGGAAGAATCGATCAGGCGATAGCCGATTTGGAGAAATCGACTGAGCTGAATGACCAGTTTGCAGAGGCTTATTACAATCTTGCCATCTTGTATGATGATCAAGGAACGGATGCATTGGCCACCGAGCACATTCAAACAGCATATGAACTGGATTCAGGCAATAAGGATATCCAGCAGCTGTATGAACGGATAACGGGTAAGCCTGCCCAATGATACTAACGTTGTGCTTGCAGTCTGGTGATTGTCAGAAATCAGGATATTGCTGGATGAGTCTTTTTTTCTTTCCATTTACTTCATAGAGGACGACCAAATGGGTGTTCTGTTTATTAAATAGAATGACGGGGACGAAGCTTGTCAATGTTTCAGACTCAGATTCCGCAGTGATGAATGGAACCACATAATTTTTATAAAGACCTTCCCATAATTGTCCGATTATCTGATTCGTCTGTTCTTGTGTGAATGAGGGGAGCGGTTGGTGGTTGAATTTTTCCAGTCCTGTCAGTGGAACGGCCGTATAAGATTCTTTATTGATCTGAAAGTGGTCCATCAGCTGGTTCCATGAATAGGATAATTGCTGTTCTGTCGTATGTCCCAGCAGGCGTTCCCATTCATGTTCATCATCCGTTTCCGCTTTCTTGAACGATTGCATTGATGTGTTAGGGGAATCAATGACATATAACTGATCATATGTCATTTGCTGTATGCTGGTTATCTGGTCATCTGGATTATGCACTTCCCCGTGGTGATAGGATATTGCCTGGTAATAGTTGCTGTCCTCTCCCGTGATTTTTTCCTTCATCTTAATCGTGTCCGTATTTTCTTTCCATTTCGTCTTTATGCCGTACAGCCGGCCATTATCGAACAATAGTGTGACATCCTGACGCAAGTACGCCTCGTTTTCACTTACTGACTTGCTTTTCCACACAACGTCATAGGAATCTCTCGTTTTTTGTGAAACCAGTTTTACCGCAGTGCTTGTCCCCTGAAAACCCGCTTCCGGATCTTCCTGGAAATAAGTAATGGCAGGTGCTGAAGCTGATTGCCACATGTAAATAAGGACGCATGTACAAAGAAATGGGATTATTGCTAACATGGCCAGTTGTTTTTTCATCATCATCATCCTTTTGGGCGGTTGTTTTGGCAGGCGGGTTCACTTAACAGAAATTGTATGATGCCGAAGTTACCTTTATGTATAGAATGGAACATCCGGTATAAACTACTGTACAGGCAACTAAAGTACGCATTTTACAATTGACAGGTGATTGAATGGAAAAAGAAAAACAGCCGCTATTCTCTTCATATGACAGGAATGTTGCTTATTTAAAGGAAAGACTTGCTGTTGATAAGAGCTTCGATGTGATTCATCTTGACTTGGAGTATGCCGGCAGAAATATGGCTCTTTTCTTGATTGATGGCTTTGCCAAAGATGAAATATTACATTACATTATGAAATTGCTGGCAAAGCTTGAACCGGAGCAACTGGAACCGGATCCGCTTGAAAAGCTGTTCAAAACATATATACCATATATTGAAGTCGGTCATGAGAAAGATTTAAACAAGGTAACCGATCTGGTGCTCGGGGGGCCGGCAGCATTGGTTGTGGAAGGCGTTGACGAAATTATTATGATTGACGCTCGGACATATCCAGTCAGGTCACCGGCTGAACCGGATTTGGAGCGGGTTACCCGCGGACCAAGGGATGGTTTTGTTGAGACGATTGTATTTAACACTGCCCTGACAAGAAGAAGGGTACGGGATCGGTCTTTGCGCATGGAATATCTGCAAATAGGCCGACGCTCCATGACGGATGTTGCGGTATGCTATTTGGAAGATATTGCCGACCAGGAACGCGTGGAAGATACCAAAGCCACCTTGCAAAAAATTGATACAGACGGTTTGCCTATGGCTGAAAAGACCGTTGAAGAATATCTCAGCGGCCGGCACTGGAACCCATACCCGACAGTCCGCTATACGGAACGACCGGATACCGCCGCTGCCCATTTATACGAGGGGCATGTGCTCATTATTATTGATGGGACACCAAGTGTTATGATTACACCTGCAACCTACTGGCACCATTTGCAGCATGCAGAAGAATACCGGCAAAAACCGATCGTTGGCGCATATTTGCGGTTTGTGCGTTATTTTGCTGTTTTTGCATCTATTTTTATTTTGCCGCTTTACTATCTTTTGGCTGTCAATCCTGATTTCCTTCCTGCATCCCTTTCATTTATTGGTCCAAGTGAGGAAGGGACAATGCCTTTTCTGCTCCAGTTTTTTCTGGCAGAAATAGGGATTGATGTGCTCAGGTCGGCTGCCATTCATATCCCTTCATCGCTGGCAACAGCGCTCGGACTTGTTGCTGCTATCCTGATTGGCCAGGTTGCGGTGGAAGTTGGGTTATTCTCCAATGAAGTCGTTCTGTATCTGGCAATTGCCGCCATTGGAACGTATGCGACACCGAGCTATGAATTAAGTTTGGCTAATCGGCTTGTCCGGATGTTTCTCCTGGCGGTAACCGGGATGTTTGGCGCGATTGGCTATATTGTTGGAATCACGTTCTGGCTGCTCTATCTGATTCGCATGTCGTCATTTCAAACTGCTTATCTCTGGCCAGTGCTCCCATTTTCTTATCGTGCATTCCGGAATGTGTTTATTCGTTCGCCAATCCCAATGCAAAATCGCAGACCTCTATTTTTGGACCCAAAGGATCCGGATCGCTGATAAAGGTGATCCGGATTTTTTAATTCCTTATTTGCGTGTCCTTTGGTATACTATAGAATGGTGATTTGTATGAAAACAATTTATGATGTAAGGCAGTTATTGAAACGTTTTGGAACGGTTATCTATGTCGGTGACAGGCTGGCTGATTTGGAATTAATGGAAGATGAAATCAGGGAAATGTATCAAGCTAAGTTTATTGATACAAAAACATACCAAATGGCACTGCTTCTTCTGCGGGAAGAGGCATCACGTCTCCGCGATGAAAAAGGGGCGAACGATAATGGATAAGCTTATGATTGGTGCTGATATCGGCGGCACCTCTATCAAACTTGGCATCATCGATCAAACTGGTGCTATATGGAATAAATGGTCTATCGATACAAATGCTGACAGTTCAGAGATCATTCCTGACTTATGGAATTCCATACAGGGAAAAATGGATACAATGAACCTGTCCAATACCGATATTATGGGTATTGGTGCTGGTGCACCGGGATTTGTTGATAGTAAATTAGGTTATGTTTATCAGACCGTCAATATTGACTGGGAGAATGTAGAATTAGCCAAGGAACTGGAAGATTTATCCGGGCTGCCAGTTTATGTGGCAAACGACGCCAACCTGGCAGTGCTTGGTGAAAACTGGAAGGGCGCCGGTGATCAGGCCAGAAATTTGATGGCAGTCACACTTGGTACAGGTGTGGGCGGCGGAATTATTGCAAATGGCACTATTCTGGATGGAGAAAATGGAACGGCCGGGGAAATCGGGCATATGACAGTTGATCCTGATGGCCATCGATGCAACTGCGGACGAAAAGGATGTTTGGAAACCATCGCATCCGCCACTGGCATGGTCCGACAAGTGATGGAAAAAATGGATTTGAACGCTGAAAGCCCGCTGTCATCCCATTTTCAAAAGCATAAACAGGTAACCGCAAAGGATATTTTTGAGCTGGCTGAAACAGGTGATGACCTCTGTAAAGAAATAATCAGGGAAACTGCTTCTGTTCTCGGGCTGTGTCTGGCGAATGCCGCCCTGACTGTTAATCCAGCCAAAATCATTATCGGCGGTGGTGTTGCCCAGGCAGGGGACCAATTCATTCGTTTAATTGATACGGCTTTTCGTCGATATGCGCTGGGAAGAATCAGTGACACCTGCATAATCAAAAAAGCCCGGCTCGGAAATGATGCAGGGATAATCGGTGCGGCATTTTTAGTGAAACAACAAACAGAAAAACTTACATTCTAGTGCGTGTTTAAAAAAGAGGATACAAATGAACTTTTTTGAGCGACCTGTTCTAGGGCTATATTTTTTTAGACTGTTTATATTTTCTATGAAACTTTTTGAATGAATATCCGTCTATTATAGACAAAGGGCACAAGTTTTAAAATTTTAGTTCCAGGAATGAAAGGTAACGAATACGAATAGGGAATAGAAGAGTGCAATATGTTGATTGCAGGGGGAAAATATATGGACTTTAAACGTTTCCGAATACCATTATATATAATTGCCACGATATTGTTTGGCCTGAAAACCTATATCATTTACCGTTTTTCCTTTCATATTGAATTGGAAAATAGCATGCAGGAGTTCATCCTGTTTATCAACCCTTTCATTTCGGCATTTCTTATTTTTGCCATCGCGGTATGGTTTAAAAACCATACACGGCAAATGAAGTTTCTGCGTTATACAGCATTGATCGGGACCATTATTGTCTATTTCAATCTTGTATTCTATCGTTCTTTTACCGACTTTATCACGATACCCCAGTTATTCCAGGGGAGTAATATAGGCGACTTGGGCTCAAGCATCCTGACATTGATTGAAGTCTATGATGTGTTTTTCTTTTTGGATGTCGTGATTATCTGGTATTTAAGTAAGAAAAAACCGGGTGCCATGGCCGTCACATATCCAAAACGGGGAAGGGTTTTTGCACTTGCTGTTTCTTTGATGCTGTTGGCAGGAAATTTCTTCCTGGCAGAAATGGAACGCCCGCAGCTGTTCACCCGTGCTTTCGACCGGGAGTACCTTGTAAAAAATATTGGTTTGTTCAACTATCATATTTATGATCTTGCCGTACATTCTAAAGTAAAAACGCAACGTGTGTTTGCTGATGGCAATGAAATCCCTGAAATTAAGGAGTATGTGGAAGAAGAGGTGAAAAGTGACGAGGAATCGCCGCTTAAAGGAATTGCGGAAGACCGGAACGTCATTTTCATTTCTGCAGAATCCATCCAAAGTTTTGTCATCAATAATAAAGTAAACGGTCAGGTGATCACACCGTTTTTAAACAGTCTAGTGAATGATGAGAGTACGTTTTATTTTGAAAACTTTTACCATCAGACATTACAGGGAAAAACTTCTGATTCAGAGTTTCTAGTGGAGAATTCTTTATATCCGCTGTCAAGAGGTGCTGTATTCTTTACGCACGGTCAAAATGAGTACCACGGACTTTCAGAGATGCTGAACAATCAAGGATATTTCACTTCTGTTCTTCATGCCAACAATAAAAGCTTCTGGAACCGGGATCAGATGTATGACAGTCTCGAAGTTGACCATTTCTATGGAGAAGAAGCATATGAGGTAACAGAGGAAAATTCGATTGGCTGGGGGCTGAAGGATAAGCCGTTCTTTGAGCAGTCGATGAAATATCTGCAAACAATGGAGCAGCCATTTTATTCAAAGTTTATTACGCTGACAAACCACTTTCCATTTCATTTGGATAAAGAGGACCGGTCTATTGAAAAATATGATTCCAGCTCCAATACACTGAATAACTTTTTTCCGGCTGTCCGGTACATGGATGAAGCTATTGAGGAATTTTTCGGCCAGTTGAAACAGTCCGGCCTGTACAAAGACTCAATCATTGTCATTATGGGTGACCACTATGGTATTAGTGAAAATCACAATAAAGCGATGAGCCGTTATCTAGGCAAAGATGAAATAACACCGTATGATCATGTTCAGCTTCAGCGTGTGCCAATGTTTATTCACATTCCTGGCTATGAGGACGGCAAAGTAATATCAGAAGTAACAGGCCAAATTGATGTAAAACCGACGTTATTGCATCTCTTGGGCATATCGACAGAAAACGATATCCAATTTGGCAACGATATGTTCATTGATGACCGAAAAGGGTATATCGCACTTAGAAATGGGGATTTTATCAGCGATAAGTACATTTCAACAGGCGGAATTTGCTACAACCGTAAAACTGGCGAACCTGTAGAAACGGATGAGGAGACCGATACTGGTGTACAGGATGAAACGGAAACGGCCAATCCTTGCACACCGATTAAGAAGAAAGTTGAAAAAGAGTTAGGATTGTCCGACAGTATTATCTATGGGGATTTGTTCCGTTTCGTTGACTTCTCAAACAGTAAAAACGAATAGGCAGATAAAAAAAGCTGATCCGTTTATTAGCGGATCAGCTTTCACTATTGCTTTCCTCATGAAGCGAAATGAGTGAAATAAACAATGAACTGACATGTTCTTTTTTATATAATACCTAATTCAGTTATAATCGTTCCAATGGAGAAAAAGCCAAAGACTAATACAGCCACTGCTGAAAAACCGAGGGCAAATAAGTTTTTAATCCGTAACTGCCGTACTACGGATACGATTGCCAATAATGTAACAAGCAAAAACATAACTGCTAAGACCATTTGTAATACATCCTCCTTGTCAATGAAAACAATATAAAGCTTATCTGTATTATTATGTACCCAACTGTTTCCTATACTTATTTTATAGTATAAAATGAGTTTTGTCGAGGTAAATCCATTTTAATTATTTAATAAATGTGAAGGAGGTAAAGCAGTGAAAGTAAATAGTATTCCAGCAGGTCCGCTGGGCACAAACTGTTATATTGTAAGCAATGGCACGGATGCGCTTATCGTTGATCCAGGAGGCGACTCTGAGAACATCATTGACTTTTTGGCTGACGAAGGAGTGACACCTAACGCAATACTCCTGACCCATGCTCATTTTGATCATATTGGAGGTGTCAGTCATTTACGCTCATACTACGGGATTGACGTCTATCTTCACGCAAACGAACAAGCCTGGCTGGAAAACCCGGAATGGAATGGTTCTTCTTTATTTATAGGAAGCGAGATCAAAACGGCGGAGGCAGAGCATCTGCTGAATCCCGGCAGCCTGCAAATAGGATCATTTTCATTTGATGTCATGCATACTCCCGGCCACTCACCCGGAAGTGTAAGTTTCCTGTTTCATGATGAGCATTTCGTCATAAGTGGGGATGTATTATTTAATGGAGGGGTCGGCCGAACCGATCTGCCCGGTGGGGATATCCAGCAGCTGGAACAGAGTATACGTGAGTCTCTTTATCAGCTGCCTGACTCCTATCTGGTTTATCCCGGTCATGGCCCGGAAACAACGATTGGGCAGGAGAAACAGAAAAATCCTTTCTTTACGGCTTAGCCATGCAACGTGCTGTTAACATGGATGGGGAATACGGGTGCCTGAACAGAAAAATGCCAGCCATCGATTATGGCTGGCATTTTTAGGGGGGATGTGCTCTGCTCTTTTGTTGGTTAGGGATAAAAGTTAAGCTACTTATTTAGTATAAGTGCAATTAAACAACATGTCAATAGTGAAAAACGGCAAAATGAAAAACCCTGACCGCAATTTGTATGCCGGCAGGGTTTTCATTCAGTAACCAGGGTCGACTTAATGACCGAATCCTGGCACTAATATAAATTCTGAATACCATGTGAAACCGATAAAAAATAATGTGCAATAAGCTCCGAACAAGTACATATACATACGCTCAGATAATTTCAGATAGCTTACTGTCAGGAAAAATGCCGTTTGGACAAGGAATAGTACGGCTGTCTTATTCATATCTCCAATATAAAACATGACAGTAAATATACCTGTCCAAAAGGCAAGGACACGAAACATCCTATCCATGTTTTCCTCCTCCTTTATGTAACCATATCAAGGCTATTATAAACGACGAATGACATAATGTAAATGAATCATGCTAAACAGCTGAAAGTTTTGCCAGATAGGTACAATTTTCACATCCATGAAACATGTTTTCTGTTTCCACTAATTCGATTTCATCAAATAACGCTTCAAACATTCCTTTCAGAAAAGAATGATGCATCCGGCATACCATGGTCCGATTCGATGAGGCTACTTCTTTAAATGGGCAATTGTTAATGGTGAATGTAATATTATTCTGTTCTTTATTATAGTGAAAATCAGGATACATACCGAGCATATTCCCAGCGTCTTCCAGTATGTGCAGTTTTTGCTCCATCGTAAGTTCAGCGGGTATGGTTGTCTGCTGCTGGCTGCTGATAATATTTGTCCCATATTTTTTCCCTGTTTTGTACAGTGCTTCCCGTCCTGCTTCGCCTAATTCAGCAAATGACTCGATGGCGATGGACGAAAGCAGTTTATAATCCCGATACGGGAAGTTCAGTTCGATTACTTTATCCGAAAGTGAAAAGCGCCTGCTTGGCCGGCCACCTTTTCCGGTTTTTTCGGAATAGGATTCCACCATTCGGACATCCTCAAGTTTGGATAAGTGAAGCCTGGCCACATTTGCGTGGATGCCGAATATGTCCGCCACTTCAGCCGCACTCACGTCCCTATGGTGCTGAACCATATACTGATAAATATTAAACCTGGTCGGATCGCTCATGACATTTGTTACTTTCAGTGTTTGTTCCACTGAAACCACCTCACTATGTTTATTACTTTTATTATAGTAAAAAACATTGGAGAAGAGAGTGCAGTGGAACATTTGTTGAAAATAGTACACAAGTTTAGGTTTACGCAAAAAAAGAATTTTATTCATCTGTCAGCTCGAGCTGGTTTTTGATGCTATGAGCGGCTCCAGTGTCTGTTTGGACGGTTAAATATAGATTGTATTTTTTCTTTGTTTGTTTGGTATAGCGGATATCAACATCTCCATATGGAAAATGATATATTGTTGAAGCTGGTAAATCCATGCCGCTTGCCAGTTCATCTTTGAAGCGTGTTCGTCCCATTTGCAGTAATGTTTCTATTTTTAGCTGTTCCGTGTGATTCTGGGCAATGTGGATTTCATCACGATAGGAGTGAACATTGGCCGTGATGACGATGAACGATATGGCTATAAAAAAAAGGACGTAGGGAAGAATAAACCCATTTTGATTATTGGTATATGCTAATATCTGTTTCATATTGCTCACCATCTGTCATTGTAATCGAAACGTGCACACCGTGCGGAACAGAAGTGAAACGAACATCCCGCACGTGTTGGAGATAAACCTCAAACCCTTTGCCGTCCACGTTTCGGATAATCCTGTTCCCGTTTCTTTTAATTGAAGCAGTTGTACCATCCTGCTGCAGGAGTGCTAATGTTGACGGTTCAATTGTTACTTCGGTAGACCTGATTACCTCGTCACGCAAAAAGTAAAAAAACTGCTGTCCCGCTAATTGATCATAGTTTGATGTGAAATCGGTGCCTTTAACGAGATATCCGATAAATGGAAGTGTCATTAACAGGATGCTGATAGTCAGAAGTGATTCTATAAACGTAAATCCATTTTTATTTGTCCGGGTAGCCATATAAACAAAATTTACTTTCTCTTTTTCGGGCATTTGTCCATGTCACACATCCTTTCATGAGCTCTTCCTCTGTAGTGAAGGAAAAGGTCGCTTCTGCTCCGTTTATTTTCTTCATATAATCATTGGGGAGGAGGGGGTGCTTATTATCCCATAAATAGGACTGCAGCTCCCTGTGCAATTCTTTCACAATATGGTGCTTTTGCTCCAGGACCATCCGTTCATTCATTAACAGATTTGCAGCAGGGATGAGTGTTGCCACCACCATCAAAAGCAGACTGGCTGCAACAATGGTTTCAATCAGTGTGAAACCCTTATTGTTTGTCAATATAACACCGCCCCTTTCCCAATGGGCATACAATATTATAGGTACTGGAGGCCGTTTGAATGGAAAATGTTCCAGGGCTTATGATGGTTCCTTTGTGATTGAATGAAATCTTTGGCAATGTCCGTTTATCAATTTCCCATCCTTCAGGTACGCTACGTTCCAAGATGGTGAAAAAACCTTTTTTGATTTGGTAATGACCGTCATTCGGAAATGTCAGCCAGTAGCCCGCTTTGGAGTTATAAGAAAGACTTTGTGTGTAAAGCAAATCCATCTCCAGTGTTTCAAAAAATTGCTTCTCTGTTTTTTTCTCCAGTAAGGATAGTTGGACCGGAACTGTCAAAAGAATCAGAACGGACCATATGGAAAGAACCAGCAGCATCTCAACCAATGTGAATCCATTCTTATGGGGCATCGCCGCTGGAGACCTTGCCTTCCTCATCGATGGTTAAACTTGTCTTGCCATCCGGGCATGTGGTTTGGTCCTCGGTAATGTACTCAGCAGTTTTCAGTATTTCGATAGTACCTGGATAGCTGTTTTTTTCAATATAGTACGCATCCGCTTGGGCTTGGACAACACTCACCAGTGCCTCGCACCCTTTCTCGTTAACCTCTTTACTTTTTTTACCTAAATTCGGTATAAGCAGCATAACCAGTACCGATATGATCATCAGTACGATAAGCATTTCAATTAATGTGAAGCCGCGTTGATTTTTAAACATTGATTGCAACTCCTTTTTCTAAATTGTATTGATGATGGATATTTGATTATCATCATCGGTAAATTTGCCATCAGGCTTGTAATGTAGACCCTCTTGATAATTCAGCAACCATTAGTGAGGCGTAGTACGTAAGAATTAGTTGCTTTTTTGTTCGGACATATTGACTAAAATTTCTTTATGGATATGCCAGTCATCAATAAAAAACTGATGTGAGAAGCGACTTAACCCGTGATATGTTATTATTATCTTTTTCATTCGGATTTTTCAGAGTGATCGTTTGATAGGATTTTTTCTGCAGAATTGTTTGCAGCAACGCGTATAAAATTATGGTTTTTCACCGCGGTCGGTTCTTTAAACAGAATAATTCCGCTGCGGTTTGTGATCCATTCCTTCAGTTTTTTAGCATGTTGGGAAAAAGAAAAAGCTTATCAAGGGTAAGGTTATTTTCCTGCGGTAGGATTCGGATGGCAAGTCTTTCCGTATGGTTGACAGGGAGTGTGGATAACGCAATGCATAATGATCGTTAAGGTGCACATAGATAATTGTTCCAGTTTGCGGTTTTCGAATTTCACCTATATCCATTCTTGACGTAAACTTACAGTAAGTTAGCAGTAATTGGTATTGTTTAATGGGAATTGTCTAGTGAAGGATTTTTTCCAAGTACACGAAAGTAGATGTCTGCCTGATTTGGAAAAGGGTAGGAGTGAATATCCGAAGCACATATTGCAGAGGATGTTCTGAGATTTTGGAAGCTGTGTCCAAAGAAAATTTCACCTCCTTTATTAGACTAAATTCGACACGCTTTGCTAAACTCCTTCTTTTTTTATGAAATATTTTATAAAATTTTTTAAGGCAGGCAAGCTAGCCGTCTATCAGTCAGCACCTGCAAGCTCCCGGCGTTGTTCCTTGTTGTCGCAAGTGTAGGAATGGTGAACACAACAAGTTTTTCTTTAGGAATGCAACGTCAAGACAATATGGCGGGAAGTGCGTCGCTTTTCTTGGCATCCTTCCATTTGCTGGATGTGGCCTTGTTTCTCCACTTGTTGGAATTGCTGGCGATCATACAGCTGTTCCGGTGTCGTATGAAATTCCTTTTCTACAATTGCCTTTTGGGAATATCTCTCAAACAAACCATTTTACATTATACGTATACGGGTATATAGTAAGAGTGTCATTAATATGGGGACTGATAGGTGGGAATTGATGCCTTCATTCCAGCAGTATCTACGTCACGTTACTGCAATCACGAATATCATCTAAGAGGAAGCATGACAAAACACTTTCCCGTAAAATTCAAGGGAGATAAATTATCATCGAACAACATTCACTTCAACGCAATAAACCGTCATTTCGTGCTGATCAGGTTGGGAGCTTATAAAGACCTGACAAAATAAAACAGGCTCTCCGCAAAAAGTGAATGGAGATATCAACGCTGAACAATTGCGTGAAATCGAAAATAATGAAACAGAATGCACCGTCGAAAAGTAAAAGGAGTTGGGGTTCAACGCTGTGAAAGATGGCGAACTACGGCGGGTCTGGTGGCATTTTGATTTCCTTGAAAACCTGGATCGCGTTGAAGGATTTGAACGGAAAATGCCTCCAATTTCATCAGCGGGGTTTACGCTGGAAAGTTACATCCAGCGAATGAACCAGACTCAACAAGCCAAACAGAAAAGAACCATAGCTAGAGCAAAAGAAACCGGTCAGGAATACTTTACTCCTGACCGGTTACGAAAAATGAATGCCAGCCAACGATTAGTAACTGATTGATAAGCAATGTAACACGCTGGTAAGCCGTATGCCTTAATAGGGCACGTGCGGTTTGATGAGGGGGTAGCCTTGAGAAAGGTTACCCTACTCTATTTAAGACGGGGATAGTCCTTTTGAAAAAAAGGAAATTATTAAAAATGGGTTAAGTTGCATAAATCTAACCTTTTTTTATTACGCATTTATATACCCATGCTGGTATTGGGGCATTCTGAGAAAAAAGGAGGCATCATTTTTGGTGGCAACTGTGATAAAGCAATGGTGACTGATATTATCGTAAATGGCTGAAGCGAAAGAAGGCAATACAACCTATTTTAATTTGTATATACCCCGTCAGGTAAAATAGGGGGAGTTATATTTTGTATACGACAGGAAGTTCGATGACTATGAAAATTGAAGGCGGCAGTGTTGAGGTTATGAATGAGCCGTATAACCTGCTTGATGGCGTTGGTCCTATTGCTAAAAACTGAATATTATTAAAACAATCTGGAACATTATAGATGAATGAATGCAAGTAATTTTCCTGTATCTTCATTGTACTTTAAGTTTTTACAAAAATAAGTGTCATTTTCATCAAATTTTCATACTTATTTTGTACTGTGAATAATAGGGGAATCATGGTTCGGGTGAAATGATTTTCTATCAGGTGAATTCGGAGTTTTTTCGAGTCCTTAACGTCGAGTTTACATGATTGTCCGTATCAGGAAAGTATGGAGGTTATAGGCAATGAAAAAAGTGATTCTTGTCCTTATTGTAGTAGGCATGCTTGGATGGGCTGTTTATGACTTCTCAAGTTCAACCGATGAAACGGCCGTTGAGGAAAATAACAATTCGGGTGGGGGTAAAATTACTTCACCACCCCCGACCGGGGATGAGGAGCAGGTCGAGGAGACGGATGAAGTGGGGATTTCGGTTGGGAAAATTGCTCCCGACTTTAAGTTAAAGACACTTGAAGGGGAAACAGTGCGTTTGTCTGATTATCGTGGTGAACGTGTCATCGTCAACTTTTGGGCTACATGGTGTCCGCCATGCAGAGCAGAAATACCCGATTTTCAAAAACTGTATGACAATAAGGATGTGGAAATTTTAGCAGTTGATTTGACAGAGACGGAAGAAAGCATAGAGGATGTCAGGGCGTTTGTGAAAGAATATGACATGACATTCCCGGTTCTGACGGATGAAAATTCCGATGTTGCTAATACGTATCAGGTAATGGCATATCCAACTTCCTATATGATTGATTCCAGTGGTCATATACAGTACAGGGCAATGGGTGCAATGAATTATGACCTTATGGTTCAGGAATTGGAAAAGATAGAATAGCTGATTCTGTTCCAATGCAAAATAGTTCTCGGTGGAAGTGATTGGAGAACAATGGTTTAAAGGCAGCTGAAATGATTCAGTTAAACCTCTTAATGGCAGTATCCAAATAAATATCTGACAAGCAATGGAGGGTTTTGTTTTGCCATACCTTCATTGCTTTTTCTATCCAGAGAAAGTATATTCATCAAATTTTCACATTGGTCATGTATTATATAGTACGAGTACAAATGGGAGGAATCATTTCGTGGTGATCACAAGTAAATTAATATCAATCGGGATAATGGTTTTCAGTATCGGAATCGGCTTTATTATCCTGGTTATGTTGGACGGTTTGTCAAAGGAACAACGAAAAGAATACCTGGAAGAAATGATTTCACAACTCATTAACCTGGTCATCTTTGTCTGGGTAGGAAAAATCATATTGAATTTTCCTGTTTTTATAGAGGATCCGCTGACCATACTGGCTTATCCCAGTGATTCGGATTCATTCTATTTGGCTGTACTTTTCAGTGTCGTGTTGTTTTTTTATAAGTCATCCAAGTGGAAACTGGATACGCTTGTGTTCCTGGAATCTTTCCTGCTCGTATTATTGACAGCATCTTTTACATATGAATTTATCCAATACATATGGAACGATAATCAATTTGCTTTCGGGTATCTGATTCTGCTGACTGTACTCTTGTTAATATTTATTTTTATGCAAAAACGTTTTGCATCAGGTACGTCAATCCTTGTTATATTAACTGTTTGGTCTCTTGGAGTTCTATTATTATTGTTAATTCAGCCCTTTGTGACTGTATTTGGCTATATGATCACACCATGGTTTTTGGGTCTTTTTTTCGTCATTGGTTTTTCATATATTCTATATTGTAAAAGAAGGAGGAGATAGTAGTGGGTGGAATTGAAGCAGATACAATGTTAGTTCTTGGAATGTTTTTGGCGATGGGTGCAGGTGCCTTATCCTTCCTGTCACCGTGCGTGCTGCCGATTTTTCCGGCTTATATGTCGCACATCACCGGTATCAGTGTGAAAGAATTGCAGGGAGATCAGAATACAAAAATACGCAAACAGCTGTTAAGTCATTCGCTCATCTTTCTATTGGCGGTTTCATTGGTATTTATCAGTTTAGGCGCCAGTGCCTCATTTCTAGGTAAGTGGGCACAGGATTTGCTCATTGGAGAATCCGGACTGCTTATTCAGCGTATTGCCGGAATACTTATTATTGTGATGGGGTTATTTGTTGCCGGTTGGATTACCATTCCATCAATGATGAAGGAAAAACGGTATCAATTCTCCAAAAGGCCAGCGGGGTATGCCGGGACATTTTTAATTGGGCTTGGCTTTGCGGCAGGATGGACGCCGTGCATAGGACCGATTTTCGGATCAATTCTGCTTCTGGCTGCAAGTAATCCCGGTCAAGGTGTGTTTTACACAGTCATGTATGTGATTGGTTTTTCATTACCGTTTCTTTTGTTGACGTTTTTCCTCGGTTCAACAAAATGGATTGTCAGACACAGCCAGGTTATTATGAAAGTTGGAGCAGTGATTATGATTATTATGGGTCTAGTGTTATTTTTCGGGCTGATGCCGCGTATTTCAGGTTTCTTGCTTAATCTGGTGGAGGGCACATGGTTATCTGAATTAGGATGATATAGAGGTAATTCGTGAAGAACCAATTTTTATTGTAATATAGTACAATTAACTTAAGGTGGTCATGGAGAAACAAACCATTCTAGTAGTTGAAGATGATAAAATGACTCCTGAACTAATCAACATTTACCTAGAAAAAGCGGGGTATGATGTTATTGAAGCTGCAGATGGGGAAGAGGCCAAGAAGGTATTTTTGACGTATCATCCTTGTCTGATTGTGCTTGATTTCTCGCTGATCATTCGGTAACCCGTGTTCTAAATGTATTTGTCATTCATGAAGTAACAGACGGTGTCAACTACTTCCTTTCACTGTCAAAAAGGCTGATCTGATTAAGGATCAGCCTTTTGTTTGTTCTTTCATAGGTCATTTAATGATTGCAGCATTTTTTCTGGATTAAACCCAGAAATCCATTTCCCATTTATATTAATTTGTGGAACAGATAATTTTTTCGTTTTGCCAATTAGTTTAAGCATTGCAATGGGATTCATATCCACATTTACTTCTTTATAGGGTATTTCAAAAGAATCCAGGAAACTCTTAACCATTCCACATACCGGGCATAAGGTTGATGTATAGATTGTTGCGGATTGTTTCATTGAAGATTGCCCCTCTTTTGTAGTTTAGTTGCTAAATAATATTGCATACACATCTTGATTAAGACTATTACTTCTGTCTGAAACCTTCAGCAACAAGCTTCATATTCAATTTTTCCGATGGAATCCTTACGTGAAAAGGAGCCCCCATACTTGATTCTACTTTTTGCCAATCAAGAATTATTATATTCCCTTCTTGTTTAAGCAATCTAAAAATCAGACTAAATTTAATATGAATTGATGACGTAAAATAGTTTGTGTAAACTCTTTGAGACAAAAAGTGGTAGGGTGTCCTCAGAATTAGACAAAAAAACAAAGAGAGGAGAAACCCTACCATGTCTCAAAGTATAACGAATGATGGCTTTATGAATCAAATGGACAGCCTTGTACGTGATTTTGTCAAAGATTAACTGTGTAGTGTTAAAACAAAAGTACATAATTTGGCAGTGTAAAAGTACACACTGCCACCATAAATAAAGAACCCTGTCAGCCTTTAATATTTATTCTATCCCATGTACATTTCGATTAGTGTGAAACCACGTTGATTTTTGAACATGCTTGTGCATCTCCTTTTTAATGGCGTGTTCAAAAAAGAGGATAAAAAGGACCGGTCGGCTAAGTTTGCAACGTCCTGTTGCAACGCCGACACTAGCACGTCTTGTGCGTCGAAATTTCGAGGCGACGCTGTTTCGAGCACAGGAAACGTCCGCATCGCACGCAGGAAAAGGGCTTTTCTTTTCCAAGAAGCGGAGAAATAAGTCAACGAAGAAATTCGATGTGTCATTTTTACCGGACTTTTTGAACAACCTCTTTCAGATTGTATTGATTAACTGGAACATGGGCCACATCAGGGACATGTAGACGGCAACAATCATCCCGGCCAGCATAATAAAAAAAACAGGCTGTATATACGTGATGGCTTTCATAATTTTACGATGTGTTTCTTCCGTCTGTAGCTCACTGTAAACGGACAAATCTTTTTCCAATGCTTTAACATCTGAATGTTTTTGAAAGATGACGGATAACTGTTTATCGAGGAGCGGCAGTCTGGCCAACAAGTTTGTTACGTAAATTCCTCTCGATAATTCATTGGTCAAGAGGGAAGCGTAGTAAGCAAGAATGGGCTGTTTCTTCTGTCTCGACAAGCTGGACAGAATTTCTTTGATGGAAAGGCCGCTCATTAATAAAGAACTGATGTGCACGGCAAAAAGAAAGGAGATTTGCGTTTGTTTGTATCGCCGGTAAATCGGGATCATACTGTACACTTTAATTCGCTTGTCAATACTGATCTTTTCTTTGTTAAGCCGCCACAGGAGAAACCCCAGTCCCAGGATGATGAACAGGCCGAACAAAATGTATCCGGCAATATCAACGATTGCTATCGTCAGCATTATGGCTGATGCTGATGCCGCCGTGCCATGGAACAGATCAAGAAACGACGGAAGAATGGATTGCTTAATAAAGTACAGCAGGAAGGCGAAGACGATAAGCAGAATGATTGGATACCGTGCCGTTTCCTGAAATTTTTTCATGTACACCAACCGCTGTTCATACATGGTGATACATTTTTCCAGGCTTGATTGAAGATCACCATTATTGCGGACTAAATACAGGTAAGAAGTTATGGTCGGGCTGAAATGGACATGTTCCAGTGCTTCGTCAAGCGGACTGCCACTTTTAAGCGAGGTCGTGACAGAGGAGGCAATGGCTTTCAGCTGGTGATCCCATTGAATAATCTCTAGTGCTCCAATCATGGTGTACCCGTTATTTAGTAATCTGGACAGTCGGTGTAAAAAACGCAGCTGCAGATCTTTGCGCGGCGACTTATGGTTTGCTCCCGGCGGCCAGTAGCGTTTTTTCTGAAATAAACCCATATGCATAAGCCTTCTTTCGTAAATGTTGGAATGTGCCGAATTGGTCTGCTTTCCGTAAGCTTTTACCGTTCAGAGCATTGTCCAGAGTGTTGCCATCGAGCATTTCCATGATGGCCGCCCGTCTTGCGCTGTGGCGGGCAGTGCTGATTGGAACCAGCTGCAGTGCTGCAACTGCTATCAAGGACTGTTTTAAATCAACATTGTTGACGCCCATTTCCAATAACCGCTGAATGGTTCCCTGTGCACTCCCGGCATGCAGTGTGCTGAGTACAAGGTGACCGGTCAGCGAAGCATCAAACGCAAACTGAGCTGTGAAATGATCCCGGATCTCGCCAATCATAATGATATCCGGATCATGACGGAGTGCAGCTTTCAGACCTGTCTGATAGGTGACGCCGGCTTTTTCATTCACCTGTACCTGCAGGATGTCATGAATGTCTTTTTCAACCGGGTCTTCTAGCGTAATGGTCTGGTAGGATTTTTCGGACAGAATGGTTTGCAGCAGTGTATACAGTGTCGTCGTTTTGCCACTGCCGGTTGGTCCTGTAAACAGGATGATACCACTGCGGTTGGTCACCCATTTTTTCAGTTTTTGCAATTGCTTTGGGAAAAGAAAAAGTTCCTCAAGGGAAAGGTTCTGATCCTGCGGTAGGATCCGAATGGCGAGACTTTCTGTCAGGCTTAACGGGAGTGTTGATAACCGGAGTGACAGGCGGTTGTCTGAAAAATCATGCATCATCGTCCCATTTTGGGGTTTCCGGACTTCACCTATATCCATTCCTGATGTAAACTTGAAGTAAGTAAGCAACAACTGATAGTGGCTAATGGGAATGGTTTTGTGGTGAATACGTGCACCAAGCACCCGGAAGTGGATATCAGCGTGATCGGAGAAAGGGAAGAAATGAATATCCGAAGCTCCTGCGCTGATAGCAGCATGGAGAAGCTGCTCTGAGATTTTGGAAGCTGTGTCCAACGTATGTTTCACCTCCTTCATTAGACTCTATTCGACACGGTTTGCAGAACTCCTTCTTTTTTTATACATTTATTTAAAAAATTTTTGAACAACTCTTAAAAGGCAGGGGAAGAGAATGAAGACCATCTATTTAATCGGGTTTATGGGAACGGGAAAAAGCACAGTTGGTGAAATGCTGAGTGACAAATTGTTCATTCCATTTATGGATACGGATCAAATGGTTGTGGATGAATACGGGCCAATAGCGGCTATATTCCGGGAGAAAGGGGAGGAGACTTTCCGGATGCATGAAGCAGAAATGCTAAAACGCACTCCTGAGAGTGGCTGTATTGTATCAACTGGCGGCGGAATAGTGGAACGGAAAGAAAATGTCGAATTCATGCAACGTAATGGAACTGTCATCCATTTAAATGCCTCCATGAAGGAAATAACTTCCAGGTTGGGCGATGATCCGAACAGGCCGCTATGGGGAGGAGACTACCGGGGGAAAATCCGTTTGTATAATCGGCGAAAAGAGTTGTACACAGAAGCTGCGGACATGACCATTTTGACCGATGACAAACAGGCGCAGGCTATTACAGATGAAATTCTCTCTCTCCAGTTACCGAAATAAGTACGCATTCGTGTATAGAATAGGCTGCAGCTGCAAATAATAATAGACACAACAAGCAAAAAGAGGTGTTTGTTTTGTCTGTAAATGATTATGTGAAGTATATGACGCAACAGCTCACGAAGTTTATTGATACGCCACCAGACGAAAAAAAGTCGCGTAAACCGCAGCGCTCTGACCAGTCCGTCTATACAAACCGGTGGCTGGGAATGCTTCCTTTTGCATGGAAAGTATTTATGAATAAGGCTGACTGACAGGCTCCCGGCGCAGACGGGAGCCAGTTTTATTTCTAGTCTTGTTCGGCCAGATAAAAAACACCTCCGTTAATGACTTCAAAATGAATGCTTGGGTAATGCCGCTCTTTTATTTCATCCATTTCCTTTCTTATTTCATTGTCTTCGTTTTCCCCTTTGTAAAAATGCCGCAGTAAATTAATTTCTTCTTCCATCGTTTTCAAAGATGTCTCTGCCCAATCATGCGGCTGGTTCTGGACGTAATCTTCCAGTACAGTTTCCATGCGTTTAAAACCGCTCTTTAGAGTTATGATTGGTGCGATGGTATAACAGTAATCGGAAATGGAGTTTTGCATGGACTTGTCCTCCATTTCCTCCATCATTCCGACTTTCATGGTCCCGTTTACAAGATGCAATCCGATCGAGACCATTTCATCCTTTTTTTGTTTTCCTTGGTAACTGATTTTTATATTGGCAACAAGCCATGGAAATAAAGCCGCTTTTTGGTTCGTGTCTTTTGCTTCAAACAGCTTTGTATATTTTTCGTTGGCATGTAAATGGTTCAGGATTTGGTGCAAACGGGGACTGCCAAAGTGAACCCATTCATGTTTCCCGTCCCGCTTTTCCGGGTCGGTAATGAGCGTCAGCTGCTTTGGATCGCCAGGGTGCCCCATTTTCTTAATATAGTGCCAATAAAACGGGCGATTCATTAACGCTCGGTCCATTTTTTCCGTCAGCTGGACAGTGAGCATACCATCCTGATTGTGCAAAATGCTGCAATGATGTGCAGTGAAATAGGATTCAAGAAAGTGGTGCAAATCGTTAATTGCCATAGTGCTCTTCCTCCTGTGCTGCTTCGTCATGTGTCATTTTGATAACAGAGGACAAATTTTCCAATTTTATTTTTGCTTCCCCGGCCGATGCCGATTCGGAAAAGATGGTTTGAATTTCAGATTCAATGTCATTGATGTCCAGTTCTGCAAGAATACTGTCCAGGTTTCCGATCACTTGCTCAAATAAATTTATTTTTTCATACAGCAGTGTCATGATATGCTCCTCCACCGTCCCACGGATGGCCAGGTTGTATATGTGCACGTCTCTTTCCTGACCATACCGGTGGATTCTTCCGATACGCTGTTCCAGACGCATCGGGTTCCATGGCAGATCATAATTAATCAGGTGATTACAGAACTGGAGGTTGATTCCTTCTCCGCCGGCTTCCGTTGCAATCAGTACCTGTGCATGATTTTCAAACAGCTGTTTCATCCAATCCTTTTTCCCTTTATTAAAGCCACCCCGGTATGGAACCGAAGTGATACCATTTTCTTTCAGATACCATTGCAGATAAAATTGTGTAGCGCGGTATTCAGTGAATATAATCACTTTTTCATCGCCAATCTGGTTAATGAGATCAACTACTTTCGCTGCCTTCACGTGCTGCGGGAGCTGTTCAATCTCCTCGGTTACCGGACGGATCCATTCCTCTTTTTCTTTATCTTCCATCATTTTCTTGAGTGACAAATAACACGCTTCGCGGGAGGAACAAAGCTCCCTGAGTAAGGTAATCTTTGAAAATGCAGGCAGCATTTCGGTCATGTTCTCCAGCTGGCTGTAGACATTATTTTCCTCCTCGGTGAAATCCACCCAGACAGTTTCAATTTTTCGTTTAATGGTATCAAATTTGGCAGTCTGCCGTGTGTTCCGAATCATTACTTTTTGGATAAGCTGCTTCAGATACCCATCCTGTCCGATTGTTTTTCGGTCTTTGCCATACTGTTTCAAAAATGTATCATAATCACCAAGGTGTCCCGGTTTCAGAATGGAGACAAGGTTAAATATTTCAACCAGACGGTTTTGCACAGGTGTTGCTGTCAGCAGCAGGCAATATTTTTTCTTTATAGATTTCACGAAATCATAGTTTTTGGTCTTATGGTTTTTCAGTTTGTGTGCCTCATCCACCAGTAAAAAGTCATAATCCTGTTCCAGTATCTGCTCACGGTGTGGGGAGCGCTTGGCCGTATCAATGGATGTAATGATAACGTCATACTGATCCCACGGATGAGATTTCCTGAAAGTCACTGCAGGAATATAAAATTTTTCATTGAGCTCATTTGCCCACTGGTTTACTAGTGATGCCGGAACAATAATCAGCGCTTTTTTTACGAGACCGCGAAGCATATATTCTTTTAAAATCAAACCCGCTTCAATTGTTTTCCCTAAGCCAACTTCATCAGCCAGGATTGCACGGCCGTTCATGTCTTCCATTACTTGCTTGGCACTGGAGATCTGATGATCCATAAACTCCATTTGCGGCAGATACTCCAGTGCCTTCAGCCCGTCAAATGAAGGAGCCATGGTCGTCAGGGCTGCCTGATAATTCATTTGGAAAAGATCCCATGCAGAAAAGGGACCCTCCTGTTCAAGGCTTGTTTCTAATCCATCAATGAAATCTGTATCCCGCTTTATATCAATCTGATTCATCGTATACTTCCTTTTTTCATAAAGTTGTGATTATCTCTATTTTTGCGATGCGGCTTGTGTTATAATACATGTGATTGCAGATTTGAAACGTATAACATCCAATACATAGTATAACCAAAAAAATGGAATATCATTATGCGAATGAATACAAGGGGAGAGCTTACTGTGCGCAGTAACGCCGAAGGAGCAAACATATGTGAATCTCTCAGGCAAAAAGACTCTTGTAGGACGCGGCTCTGGAGAGTGTTTACAAATAGTAGACCACCCACGAAGCAAGCATTCTTTGTAATTTGAATTGTTACAAAAGTGTGCAACTTTCTGGTTGAAGGACAGAGATTTCCCTGGCAGCAGAGAAATCTCTATTTTTATGTCTGGAAAAATACAAGCCGTATTTTTCAGCTGCCGGGGACCGGATGCCAGATCTGCAATAAACCGGTTCTCCGGTTTTGATTAGTTCCTTTTGCAGTTAATCATTGTTTCTTAAAGGTGCGTGTTCAAAAGGAGGATTTTTTACCGGACTTTTTGAACAACTTCTAAAGGGAGTGGATAACATGAGTAAGTTAAAGCAGACACCTCTTTACCCAGAATATGCGAAATCAGGGGGGAAAACGGTTGATTTCGGCGGATGGGAGCTGCCAGTCCAGTTCAGCGGCATTAAGCATGAGCACCAGGCTACAAGAACGAAAGCAGGATTGTTTGATGTGTCGCATATGGGAGAGATTCTGGTGGAAGGCCCGGACAGTGAAGTATTTTTACAGCGGGTTGTGACAAATGACGTTTCACGATTGACCCCAAAACGTGCTCAATACACGTTCATGTGCTACGAAGACGGTGGAACAGTAGACGATTTCATCATTTATATGCTCGATGCTGATCAATACTTACTGGTCGTTAATGCGGCCAATACGGACAAGGATTATGAATGGCTGTTAAAACAGAAAGAAGACGGTGAGAATGTCTCGATTAAAGACGTTTCAGCTGCGTACGTCCAGCTTGCACTGCAGGGCCCGCTGGCGGAAACGGTCCTCCAGAACTTGACGGAGACCGATTTAAGTCAAATTAAATTTTTCCGTTTTGAAAATCCGGTCTATTTTTCTGCAATCGATGCAGGAGCCATTGTGTCCCGTACAGGGTATACAGGGGAAGATGGCTTTGAAATCTACATTGATGCTGCAAAAGGCCGGGAACTCTGGAACCTGATTTTAAATACAGGCGAAGAATATGGAGTGGAGCCTGTCGGTCTTGGAGCAAGAGACACATTGCGGTTTGAAGTGAATCTTCCATTATATGGGCAGGAACTTTCTGAAACCATTTCACCGGTTGAGGCAGGTATGAAATTTGCGGTCAAGGTGAAGAAAGAAGCAGATTTTGTCGGGAAAGAAGTATTGAAAAAACAAAAAGAAAACGGAACGGACAGAAAACTTGCCGGCATTGAAATGCTTGATAAAGGCATTCCGCGAACAGGGTATACGGTACTCGATGATGACAGGGAGATTGGCTTTGTAACAACGGGCACGCAGTCACCATCACTTCAAAAAAATATTGGCCTGGTCCTTGTGGAAAGTGAATATGCCCAGCCCGGGACGGAACTGTACATCCAGGTCCGCAAGCGGAAATTAAAAGCTGTTGTTGTGGAAACACCATTTTATAAACGTGATGAGTAAGGGGGAGGTTTTTCTATGGAATTTCGCTATTTGCCGATGACAGAGAACGATAAGCAGGAAATGCTTGATGTCATTGGAGTCGACTCGACCGAGGCTCTTTTTTCGGATATCCCGGAAAAAGTACGATTTAAAGGGGAATTGAATCTGAAAAAACCGGCAAATGAAGCCTCGCTGAAAAAAGAACTCGCCGGAATGGCAGCTAAAAATGCCAATCTGAGCGAATACAGCTGTTTTCTCGGTGCCGGGGTCTACGATCACCATATCCTATCGGTTGTTGACCATGTTATTTCGCGTTCTGAATTTTATACAGCTTATACACCGTATCAGCCGGAAATTTCTCAGGGTGAATTGCAGGCCATCTTTGAATTTCAGACGATGATTTGTGAACTAACCGGGATGGAAGTGGCCAATTCCTCTATGTATGATGGCGGAACTGCACTGGCAGAAGCGGTGACCCTGAGTGCCGGTCAGACGAAGCGCGATAAAATAATCGTATCCAAAACCGTTCATCCGGAATCAAGAGCAGTCATTCACACGTACGCAAAAGGACAAAACCTAGAGATCATTGAAATTGATCACAAAGACGGTCAGACAGATCTTGGGCAGCTACAAAACGAAATGGATGAGAATACTGCTGGGGTTGTTGTCCAGTATCCTAATTTTTTCGGTCAGATAGAACCAATGCAGGAAATAAATTCGATTATCCGCCAGCAAAAAAAGACTATGTTCATTGCCTCCAGCAATCCGCTCGCATTAGGTTATCTGACGCCGCCGGGAGATTTCGGGGCCGACATCGTTGTTGGAGATACACAAGTGTTTGGCATCCCGGCACAATTCGGTGGGCCGCACTGTGGCTATTTTGCAACAACTGATAAGCTGAAGCGCAAAGTTCCTGGGCGCCTGGTTGGCCAGACAACGGATGAAGAGGGAGAACGAGGATTTGTACTTACATTACAGGCCAGAGAGCAGCATATCCGGCGTGACAAGGCAACATCCAACATTTGTTCCAATCAGGCATTGAACGCGCTCGCCAGTTCCGTCGCTATGACCTCTATCGGGAAACATGGCCTTCGGAAAATGGCCGTGCTGAATATGCAAAAGGCACGGTATTTGAAGCAGAAATTGCAAGAGGCCGGAATCCCGGCGGCTTTTGACGGCCCATTTTTCAATGAGCTGGCTGTAAAACTTTCGGAAAATGTCACTAGTGTTAACGAAAGGCTGTTAGACAGCGGAATTATTGGTGGCTACGATCTGGAAAAAGCGTATCCGGAACTAAAGGGGCATATGCTGATTGCCGTCACTGAAATTCGTACAAAAGCGGAGATGGATACTTTTGTAAAAGAAGTGAGGGATATTCATGGCAAATAAGGATTTTCCATTAATTTTTGAACGCGGCCAGGAGGGGAGAACAAGTTATAGTTTTCCGGATCTTGATGTACCGGAGCTGGACTTGGATAGTGAGTTTGATGATGCCTATATCCGGACAGAAGCACCTGACTTGCCTGAAGTGAGTGAGCTGGAAATTATGCGTCACTACACGGCACTGTCCAAGCGGAATTACGGGGTTGATTCTGGATTCTATCCGCTTGGATCCTGTACCATGAAATACAATCCGAAAATAAATGAAGATGTGGCTCGGTTCGATGGATTTAGTCAATTGCATCCACATCAGGATCCGAAGTCAGTTCAGGGTGCCATGGAAATGATGTATGATTTGCAGACATCTCTTGCAGAGTTAACTGGAATGCATGAATTTTCCCTGCAGCCGGCCGCAGGTGCACAAGGTGAGTGGACCGGTCTTATGATGATCAGGGCTTTTCATGAGGCGAATGGTGATTATAACCGGACAAAAGTGGTTGTACCGGATTCCGCTCATGGAACAAATCCAGCTTCTGTTTCCGTTGCTGGCTTTGATGTGGTCACGGTCAAAACAAACGATCAGGGACTTGTTGACCTTGAGGATTTAAAACGTGTTGTAAATGAGGAGACAGCCGCGCTGATGCTTACTAATCCGAACACGCTTGGCTTGTTTGAAACGGAAATTCTTGAAATGGCTGAGATTGTTCATCATGCAGGGGGAAGACTGTATTATGACGGGGCTAACCTTAATGCAATCATGGGCTATGCAAGACCGGGAGACATGGGCTTTGATGTTGTCCACCTGAATTTGCACAAGACATTTACTGGACCACATGGTGGCGGTGGGCCAGGATCAGGTCCTGTCGGAGTATCCAGTGAAATTGCGCCATACCTTCCGAAACCGCTGCTGGTTAAAAAGGATGGCCAGTATATGTTTGACGATGACCGGCCTTTATCCATTGGTCGCGTAAAACCATATTATGGAAACTTTGGGATTAATTTGCGTGCTTATACCTACATTCGCACGATGGGTGCCGAGGGACTTAAAAAAGTAAGCGAATATGCCGTACTGAATGCGAATTACTTGATGCGCAGGCTGGAAAAGGAATATGTATTACCATATTCGCAGCATTGCAAGCATGAATTTGTTCTGTCCGGCAAAAAACAAAAGAAACTTGGTGTCCGTACGCTGGATATTGCCAAACGTCTTTTAGATTATGATTTCCATCCGCCGACCATCTATTTCCCGCTAAACGTGGAAGAGGCGATGATGGCAGAGCCGACAGAAACGGAATCGAAAGAAATGCTGGATAGTTTTGTCGATGCTATGCTAGCTATTTCCGAGGAAGCTAAAGACAATCCGGAACTGGTTCAGGAAGCACCACATCATACACCGGTCAAGAGAATGGATGAAACAACCGCAGCCCGGAAACCGGTACTGCGTTACTCGAAATAAATTGTTAAGCAAGGTTTTATTCTGTAGAGTGAAGCAAAAAGCAACAGTCTTTTAGAAAACAGCCTTTAATAAAATAAGAATCAAAGCAAAAAATGGACGGGGAAATAAATCCCCGTCCATTTTTTAAGGGCTTATAAAGATGATGGCCCGGTTGGCCGGCTCGTGTCCAGTCAAAGAAGTACTACGTGGCACTGACCGGAACGCTGGTCATCATTTGACTTTCCCCGTCCATTTTTTAAAGCCACCTTTCAGCTGGCTCAAATCGTCGTATCCTTTTTTATGAAGCAGCTGGGCCGCTCGTGCTGACCTTGTGCCGCTCTGACAATAGAGGTAGACCGGTTTATCCTTGCGCAATTCCACAAGCCTCTGTTTTAGCTGTGTCAGCGGAATATTCCGCGCGCCAAGTATATGGCCTTTTTTGAATTCATTTGGTTCACGAACATCAATGAGCTGCGCCTTACGGTAGCCTTCCCGGAACTGTTCTTCGGTCAAGGTTTTCAAAAAGTTTTTTTGTCTGAAGAACCGGAACATTCCAAAGGCCAGAAGCGCAACTATTACTATAATCAAATACTCCATAATTTGTTCCCCCGTCATTCACATTGCTATCGAGTCTATTATATGCTGTATCGCTCTATTTTTCAAAGTATTTTTTGCTGTGGAAATTAGTCAATGTTCAGATCCTCAAAAAATGGGAATGGCGGATATTGTGGGAACCTGCAGAATTTCCTGCTGAATGGATAATTTAAAAATCCCAAAAAAATTGTTTTTTACGCGATTAGCTTGATTATCCTTTCATTATCTTGATATACTTATCCTTTCTTACGATTGACAAATCATATTGTATTTGTTCTCTTCACCCCATATATTGTATTCAAATTTAAGTTATGTACTATATATTGTTTTCTTAAAGTGAAGTATGATATGTTATTAGTAACAGCATGGTGAGTTACCATGCCGGACAACCTTATAAAGGAGTGACCCCATTATGTCGACTGCTGTTGAAAATCAGCTTGACATCGATGTGCAATCATTGAATGAAGATATAAGACTTTTCCCTCAGGTTCACCCGATTACAGATGATATGAAACGGACGCACAAAGGTGTTTCCAGGCTGGTTATGCTCGACCGGTATGCATTCAAAGATACCGCAAAGCGGACACTTAAAGCCGGGGATTTCGTCGTTCTGACAGTTAAGGCAGACCCGAAGTTTCCTGCACGTGGCCATGGCTTTATTAAATCTATTGATTGGGACAACTCGGACGCTGCCATTCAGGTAGATTCCGAGTTTCTGTCCGTTCTTGATGATGAGGAGGAAGCGGCCACAGGTGTTGTGCGGCGCTCTCTTGATGTGATCGACAAACCTTTGGAACTTTACTACGAACAAATTGCCAGACGAAATGCAAACGGCTTGGCAGAGGTAGAATTAACGAAAGAAAAACAGGATGAATGGTTTGAGAAATTTAACCAGGAATTAAGCAGTATGAATTTTATTCCTGCCGGTCGCGTTCTGTACGGTGCCGGTGCGGACACAGATGTCACCTATTTCAATTGTTACGTCATGCCGTATATCAAAGATTCCCGTGAAGGAATTTCAGACCACCGCAAGCAAGTGATGGAAATTATGTCACGGGGTGGTGGCGTCGGTACCAACGGATCGACCCTTAGGCCGCGAAATGCACTCGCCAGGGGGGTGAACGGCAAATCGTCCGGTTCGGTATCCTGGCTGGATGATATTGCGAAACTGACCCATTTAGTAGAACAAGGCGGATCGAGACGTGGAGCCCAAATGATCATGCTGGTTGATTCGCATCCCGATATTATCGAATTCATTATTTCTAAAATGCAGAACCCGAGAATACTTAGGTATCTGATTGAAAACACCGAAGACGAGCAGATTAAAAAGCTTGCACAGGAGAAGCTGAATTTTACACCATTGACGGAAACAGAAACCGATTTATATCAGGGGATCGTCAACTATCGGTCCATGCCTGGTCAAGGTGGCTTTACACAGGCGGCTATTCGTGAAGCAGAGCAGAAATTGCTGACCGCTGGGACGTATACGGTTCATAACCCGGAATTCCTGACCGGTGCCAATATTTCCGTTTGCATTACCAAAGACTTCATGGAAGCCGTTGAGAATGATGATTTCTATGAACTCCGTTTTCCAGACGTTGAAAATTATACCGAGGAAGAGATGCGTGCTTATAACGAAAAATGGCATGAAGTTGGAGATGTTCGCAAATGGGAAGCGATGGGCTACGGGGTTCGTGTCTATCGTCGTGTGAAGGCGAAAGAACTATGGAATTTGATTAATATTTGTGCGACCTATTCGGCTGAGCCGGGCATTTTCTTTATTGACAATGCCAATGAAATGACAAACGCACAAGCCTATGGCGATCAGGTCGTTGCGACAAATCCGTGTGGGGAACAGCCGCTTGCACCTTATTCCGTCTGCAACCTTGCCGCAGTCAATCTGGCTGAAATGGCTGATAAACAAACGAAGACAGTGGATTTTGCAAAGCTGAAGCAGACAGTCAGGACAGGTGTCCGTCTGCAGGATAATGTCATTGACGCAACACCATACTTCCTTGAAGAAAATAAAAAACAGGCACTAGGCGAGCGACGTGTAGGTCTAGGTGTCATGGGTCTTCATGATTTATTGATTTACTGTCAGACAAAATATGGATCAGAAGAAGGCAATAAACTCGTTGACCGTATTTTTGAAACAATCGCAACAACTGCTTATCGTGAGTCGATTGAACTGGCAAAAGAAAAAGGCAGTTTCCCGTTCCTCGTCGGCGAGACCGATGCCGAAACAAAAGAATTGCGGGAGGCATTCGTGAACACGGGATACATGCAAAAAATGCCGGATGATATTAAAGAAGCAATACGCGACCACGGCATCCGTAATTCCCACCTGCTGACGGTTGCACCGACTGGAAGCACCGGAACGATGGCTGGCGTGAGTACCGGACTGGAACCATATTTCTCATTTTCGTATTACAGAAGCGGCAGATTAGGCAAGTTTATTGAGGTTAAAGCTGACATTGTTCAGGAGTACCTTGATGAGCATCCTGAACAGGATTCAGACAGTCTGCCGGACTGGTTTGTGTCCGCAATGGACCTAAGCCCAGAGGCACACGCGGATACCCAGTGTGTCATACAGCAATGGGTGGACAGTTCCATATCCAAAACGGTTAATGCACCAAAAGGATATACGGTTGATCAGGTGGAAAGTGTGTACCAGCGATTATACAATGGCGGTGCAAAAGGTGGAACCGTATACGTCGACGGTAGCCGTGATACACAAGTGCTCACCTTAAAAGCAGAAGAAAATGCAGCAAGTGAACAAACCGAACTTTTTGAAGAGGAAAGGCCGAAAGTTGTTCTGATGGATACCATTCAGGAGTTGGATAAAACCAATGTCACCTTTGGATCGGAAGTCGGCGACACTTGCCCAGTATGCCGGAATGGAAGTGTTGAAGAATTAGGCGGCTGTAATACGTGTACAAGCTGCGGCGCACAGCTGAAGTGCGGATTATAATTTCCTCAAAAGGGGGGCGGCATGGCCGTCCTTCTTTTTGTTTGTGACTTGTCCAACGTGCACCTATCGTGTATGCTTTAAAGAGAAACATTGTTGCATAAGCTAAAAAATTATTCCCATGAAATGAGTGATTCAGGTGCCTACTCCGAGCATGGAGGATTATATTGAACTGATACACAATTTAATGAAATCAAAAGGATATGCCCGTGTATCCGATATCGCAGAAACACTGGAGGTTCACCCGTCATCTGTTACGAAAATGGTGCAAAAATTGGACAAAGACGGATATCTCAACTATGAGAAATACCGGGGGTTCATTTTGACAGCCAAAGGCCAGAAACTTGGTGAACGGCTTGTTTACAGGCATGAACTGCTTGAAGAATTTCTTGAAGTGATTGGTGTGGACAGTGATAAAATTTATGAAGATGTTGAAGGCATCGAGCATCATCTTAGCTGGAATTCAATCGACAGGATCGGTGACTTGGTGCAGTATTTCAAACAGGACAGCATACGTGTTGAACAGTTACACCAGACTATTGAAGAAAACGAAGCATAATCGTCTGCGCCAGTAGTGTATTCTTTGTTCTATTTTCCTGCACGCCTGCCTATATATAAAACAGGAATTCTTTGTCAGAATGGATGACTAGAGAAGGGGCGGCGGGGATGACAAGATGAGAATTGATGGGGTGTTTTCCGGTGGCGGTGTAAAGGCATACGCTCTCCTTGGCGCTATACAGCGGGTCTATGCACATAACTATTCCTTTGAGCGGGTGGCCGGGTCATCGGCCGGGGCTTTGATGGCCTCTCTTCTTGCAGCTGGATACAGCATTGACGACATAGAACAGCTTGTACAAGAATTGGATGTACAGGAATTTTTGGATCCACCTGTCTGGACTTCATTCATCCCATTTTCAAAGTGGGTGAACCTATATTTTCAGCTCGGCTTGTATAAGGGTAATAAACTGGAAACTTGGATGTACAGACAGTTGGCCAGAAAAGGTGTTTATACATTTAGTGATTTGAATCCAGGCTTTCTGAAAGTGATTGTCAGTGACATCTCACTCGGAAAACTAGTGGTTATACCAGATGACTTACAGCGGATATATGGTATAAACCCAAACAGCTTTTCGGTCGCCAAAGCCGTAAGGATGAGCGCCGGTTTCCCATATTTTTTTATGCCGGAAAAATTACGCGGCAAAAAGAAGCAAAAAAGCCTGATTGTTGATGGAGGACTATTGAGTAATTTTCCGTTATGGGTATTTGAGGATGGGAGAAACCAGTACGCACGGCCCGTATTGGGGGTGAAGCTGAGTGGTTATCCCGAACAGAATAGCCCCCGTAAAATTGGGAATGCGCTTGACTTGTTTCAAGCACTGTTCAGCACAATGCTTCATGCCCATGATGCACGGTATGTTTCCAAATCAGATCAGCATCACATTATCTTTATCCCAGTGGAACATGTAGACGCAACCAATTTTAAATTGTCTGATGAGGTGAAGCAGCAATTAATTGATGCTGGAAGAGAACAAGCTGATGCGTTCCTGAAGCGCTGGCCAGAATAAAACCGGTCCAGTTTTAAAAGCTGGCCCGGTTTTTACGTTTGGACTTATTCCCATCAATTACCCTTAGGTGGGATGCACGTTTATTCAGTTTCTTTTTCATTGCGGATGGCTGTGATTGGGAGTTGTTATTAGTTGGTTTTGCTTGCTTTTGGCTATATTTCGACTTGGATTGTTTGACGGCCTGTTTATATTTTTTTGCGTCATTGGAAGAAGAACTCCCCTTCCGAAAGACAAAAAAGTAGATGACCGCAAAGATGGCAGCAGCAAAACCAACCATCGTCAGTATACTTGTCAGAAAGGAAGCTGTGTTGGTGAACAGCTGTGTGATGACACCGATAACGGCAAGCCCGATAATCGCATAAACCAGCAAAGAAAATTTATTACGAACCACTTGGATATCCTCCCTTCAAATAATCAATACTTACTAATGTGTATACCACTATTCTGCTATATTTATCAGCTCCAGCAAAAAAATTATAAACTATAACTTTATACTACTGCTTACATTGTTTCCTGTCCTGTGTATTATATTCATTTTGTGTCTAATTCTATTTTACTAAAAAATCCTTCTTTTAACGAATGATATTCACTGACCAATCCATTTAAAATGGCATGATTGGATTTTTGGACATTGGCAACAATAAAAGTGGAGGTGTTTATAGTGGGAAATGAGGATAAGCAATTGGAGCAGAATAAACGGGAGGAGCCACTAAGTTTATTGTCCAGGTCGCTGATTACGGGTTTTGTTGGCGGTCTGGTATTTGGATTTCTTGGCATTGTGCTTTATTTCTTCAATTTTTCGGAGGTAACCCCGAAGAGCTATCTGCTGCGATCGTGGATAACGGCGGAATGGACGGACAGATGGCTGGGCAATGCATTGTCGGTCGTGATGACAGGTTTGCTGTCCATTGGGGTCGCGTTTGTTTACTACATTTTCTTTAAAAAGATAGAAAATTTTTTGATGGGCGCTGTTTATGGAGTTATTTTGTGGGGAATCGTTTTTTATCTGCTGCAGCCGGTCTTTCCAAACATTCCTCCTTTAACGGATCTTAATATGTATACGATTGTGTCAACCATCTGTTTATATATACTATATGGCACGTTTGTCGGATATTCCATTTCTTATGACTACAATGATACGCTGCACCAATTAAAGGATAACGAAGCACAGAATTAGCGGCGGGACGGATGCATGGTCATCATTATTTTGGGACTTTACCATTATTCAAATGTTTCTGTTTATGATAGACTATAACAGTCCGCAGCAATTCTGAAATGGTAAAGGAATGAGTGCAATGAACCGGCTATTGCTTATGAATGGACCGAATATTAACCTGCTCGGAAAACGGGAGAAGGAAGTTTATGGGGATTTCACGCTGCAGTCCATCGAGGAGGAACTCTCCGGACTGGTACATCACTATGGGGGTGAACTGGATAGTTTTCAGTCCAACCATGAGGGGGAACTGATTGACTGCCTTCATCAGGCGAATGGGAAATACGATGGCATTCTCTTCAACCCTGCTGCCTACACCCATACAAGTATTGCCTTGCGTGATGCCATCGCTGCAATCGATACGCCTGTTATTGAAGTGCACATATCGAATGTGCATCAGCGTGAAGCATTCCGCCATCAGTCTATGCTGGCAGCTGTATGTTATGGGCAGATTGTCGGCTTTGGAAGAAACAGCTACAGACTGGCGGCATTGGCTTTCCTGGAGAATAAATAGAAAGGGATGATCGAATGGGGAAATTAAACAAACTTCGCAGTAAACTGGAGGAAGCAAACCTGGACGCTATTTTAATCATGAGTCCAGTAAACAGAAGGTACCTTACCGGGTTCACCGGCACTGCTGGGGCAGTAATTGTCAGTCAAAACGATGCCCGCTTTATTACAGATTTCCGTTACATAGATCAAGCAAATGAGCAGGCAGCCGGATTTACAGTAGTGGAACATAAACAGCTGATCCATGAAGAAATCAGCAGCCAATTAAAGGAAATGAATGTGAAGCGGCTTGGGTTTGAGAAAGATCACGTGACTTTTTCGGCCTATGAACTGTATAAAAAGACATTCATTACAGATTTAGTCGGAGTGAGCGGACTGGTGGAAAACCTCCGTCTGATTAAAACCGAGGAAGAACGAAGCATTTTGAAGCAGGCGGCCCAAATTGCCGATGATGCGTTCACACACATTCAGAATTATATCAGGCCAGGTGTTAAAGAAATAGACATTTCCAACGAACTGGAATTCTTCATGCGCAAACAAGGGGCAGCCTCTTCAAGCTTTGATATCATCGTTGCGTCCGGCTATAGGGCTGCGCTCCCGCATGGCGTTGCTTCCGATAAAGAAATACAATCCGACGAACTGGTTACCATGGATTATGGTGCTTTGTTCAACGGTTATTGCTCTGACATAACGAGAACGGTTGCTGTCGGTGACATTTCTTCTGAGCTGCAAGCAATCTACAACACAGTTCTTGAGGCACAATTGCGCGGTGTAGACGGGATTAAACCGGGTTTGACCGGAAAAGAGGCCGATGCACTGACAAGAGATTATATAAAGGAACAGGGATATGGCGACTATTTCGGCCATTCCACAGGTCATGGTCTGGGCATGGAAGTGCATGAGGCCCCAAGCCTGTCGTTCCGTTCAGATAAGAAACTGGAAGAAGGCATGGTTGTCACGGTGGAACCTGGTATCTATATTCCAAATGTTGGCGGATGCCGCATTGAGGATGATATTATTATGACCAGTTCCGGCAACGAGCGGCTGACAAAAGCTCCGAAAGAACTGATTCAACTATAGACTGAAGGAGGACTCTTTTACATGATTTCAGTGAACGATTTTAAGACTGGACTGACGATTGAAGTAGATAACGATATTTGGCAAGTTATTGATTTCCAGCATGTCAAACCGGGAAAAGGGGCCGCATTTGTAAGGTCCAAACTTCGGAACCTGCGCAATGGTAATATTCAGGAAAAAACATTCCGTGCTGGCGAAAAAGTAAATCGGGCACATATTGAAAACAGGAAGATGCAGTATTTATATGCTTCCGGTGATACACATGCATTTATGGATACGAACACATATGAACAGCTTGAACTGCAAACCAGCCAAATCGAAAATGAACTGAGTTTCATGAAGGAAAATATGGAAGTGTCGATAAGTACGTATGAGGGGGAAGTGATCGGTGTGGAACTCCCCAAAAACGTGGAATTGACCGTAGCTGAAACAGAGCCGGGAGTGAAAGGCGACACGGCGAGCGGGGGAACAAAGCCTGCTACACTTGAAACAGGGTATGTCGTGCAAGTGCCATTCTTTATTAATCAGGGTGATGTGTTAGTCATAAGTACATCGGAAGGAAAATATGTATCAAGAGCATAGACAAAAAGCGGTCCTCACGAAGGGCCGCTTTGTTTGTGTTGGGACAAAAGTATTGAGGCAACGAAAATTCCGAACGTTGATTCAACATTTCCCTGTTAGATGTTAAATCAGTTCGGATTTTTTTATGACTCTCGTCTTAAACTTTGTTGTTTTCCGGCGTAGTTGATAAAAACTGCGACACTGCTGCAATGCTGATTTCCGCTCCGGGCAGTCGCTTTCACCACAGGCATAAGTGCGACATCTGCTCAACCTCACGCTTTTCGCAGTGTCTTCTTTACCGCGGGCAACGCTTCAGCTTCCTCGGAAGCAAAAACCGCTTCCTGCGGGATCTTCAGCTGTTGCTTTTCCCGCAGGAGTCGACTGCCCTACGCTCCAATCGCCGCAATAGCGAAGGAAATACACGAAGACTCCAGCGGGAAAGCGAAGACGATGAGACCCCGCAGTGAGTGGTTTTCTCACGAGGAGGCTCATCGCGAGCCCGCGGAAAGCGTAGTGTACTTCCGTAGCGGTAAGTTACGTCGCAGTTTATAGAAATTGTTCAGCGGCGTTTTTTCGCTAAGGTGACATAATACACAATAGTCTCCTTAGAAATATCACTATAAATGGTTTTCCATCTAAAGCCATCGAAGTATTTTTTCCAGCGGTGGGTTAAGACTTGTCCCAGCGAATACGAAAATACTCCAGTCATCATTCGGTTTTCGTGTTGATGATTTTCGTTATGCCCAGCTTCTTTTATGCACGTCAGGTCATAATTCAAATCTGCCATCATATATTTACTAACAAGCTATTGTAAAAGTGGGGACATGCTATGGAAGAAATACTCAGATTATTTCCTGAGCGAATAAGACAAGCGATCCACGATAAAATTGGAAATCGCTGGGGACACATGCAGGAAATCCGTTTTCGGCTCCAGCAGCCTGTTGAACTTGTTTTTGATGACTATGCCGAGTGGATTGGGCATGTACGGCCGGAACGAAAAGACAGCATATTTGTGCTAAATCAGCTCAGCGAGTTCTCGCTTTACCGGCTGGAAGATGAACTGCGTGAAGGCTATGTCACGATTGAAGGTGGCCACCGTGTCGGATTATCCGGAAAGGTCAACACACTGCATGGACACGTGAAAGCCATCCAGCATATAGCTTCCTTTAACATTCGGATTGCCAAGCAAAAAATTGGTGCAGCCAACTTGCTCATCCCGTACCTTTACGAGCACCATTATTTGAACACGCTTCTAATTGGTCCGCCACAGACCGGCAAGACAACGCTTATTCGTGATGTTGCGCGTCTGATTGGAACGGGGTGGGGCAGCACCGGGGCCCGCAAAGTCTGCATTGTGGACGAGCGTTCGGAAATTGCCGGATCCAAAAAGGGTATTCCGCAGCATGATCTGGGCATACGAACCGACGTAATGGATGCTTGTCCCAAAGAGGAAGGCATGATGATGATGATCAGGTCGATGTCACCGGAAATCCTGATTGTTGACGAAATTGGAAGCAGATCAGATGCAGAAGCACTGATGGAAGCTATTAATGCCGGTGTCACGGTCATTTGCACGATTCATGGTGATTCACTGCAGGAGCTTAAAAAACGGCCATCATTGCAGCCTTTGTTTGAACATGATGTATTCGAGCGGTTTGTCGTCTTGAACAGACATAAAAAGCCTGGAGACATCCATCGTATTTACAGCCGAAATGAAAAAAACCTACTGCAGAAATCGGGGTGCTCAACAGATGAAGTGGATTGGCGCACTTCTTTTTATAGGCACAACAACGCTGATCGGGTTTGAAATCAGCAGAAGACTTAATGAGCGTCCGAAACATATTCGGCAGATGAAAAACGCCCTGCAAATTTTGGAGGCAGAAATTTTATACAGCCAGTTGCCCTTGCCGGAAGCATTTGAAACCATTGCCAGACAAATTCCGGAACCGCTAAGCACTTTTTTTCATAACATGCACGTTTCCATGCATGAGAAAGCCACTGATTTGTACAGTGTCTGGAATAACCATGTCGATGATTTACTGACAACATCATCCCTGTCTGAAAATGAAGGGGAAATTTTAAATCAGTTTGGCAGGACGCTTGGGCAGCATGACTTCGATCAGCAGCAGAAGCATATCCATTTGACAATCAACCATTTGGACCGGCAGTTGGAAGAGGCGAGGGAAAATCAGTTTAAATACGGAAAAATGGCAAAAAGTTTAGGCGTATTATGTGGTTTGTTTGTCGTATTGCTGCTGATTTAGAAGGGAAAGGAGCGCACCAACTATGGCGATTGATGCATCCATACTATTTCAAATTGCAGGGATAGGAATTATTGTTGCACTCATTCACACGATCTTAAAGCAAATGGGAAAGGAAGAAATAGCCCAGTTTGCAACACTTGTAGGTTTCATTATCGTGATGGTCATTGTCATTGATGGTCTCTCGGATCTGTTTCAGCAGATTAAATCCGTATTCCTTTTTCAGGGGCAGTAATGAATGGATATTATACAAATCGTAATCATCGGGATTATCGCAAGCATTCTTTATATGATCATTAAAGATGTGAATCCTTCGTTTGCATTTCTATTAGTTGTCATTACCGGAATTATGATTTTTCTGGCCGTCATCCAGCAAATTGGCACCATTTTCCAGCTGATTGAATCGTTGGGTACAAAAGCAAATGTCGATGGGATGTATATGAAAACCATCCTGAAAATAATTGGCATTGCCTACATTGCTGAGCTTGGAGCAAACCTGACCAAGGATGCCGGGCTCAGTTCCGTCGCAGCGAAGATCGAACTGGCCGGGAAAATATTCATTCTGCTTCTGGCGATACCGATTATAAGTGCTGTGGCTGAAGCTATCCTGCGTTTTGTCTCTTCCGTATAGGAAGAGTCCGGGAAAGGAGTTATGTGCTCTAGTGAAACAGACTAAGTGGAAAATTGGCGTCATTTTCATTCTGCTGTCACTCCTTCTTGGACAATCAATTGTTTCCGCCGAGACAGAGAAGGACGGGGAGAAGCCGGCTGAAATGGAGAACCAGCTGCTGAATGATATTTCACTCGATGGGATCCAAACCTTCTGGAAAACGCTCGAGCATGAGTATGGGGGCTATGTACCTGAGATTGAAAAGACAAGCATTTATGAGTTTATTAAAGACAATGGCTCATTCTCTATTAAAAATACATTATGGGGCCTTCTTGAGTTCCTGCTGCATGAACTCATTCTGAATGGAAAACTGCTAGGCAAGCTATTAATGCTCACGTTGTTTTCAGTCATCCTGCAAACCATCCATACCGCCTTTGAAAAAAGTGCTGTCAGTAAAATTGCGTACTATATTGTTTATATTGTTCTGATCTATCTGGCATTGAACAGTTTTTACGTGGCCGTTTCCTATGCCAACGACGCGATTGATACCATGAGCAGCTTCATGATCGCGCTGTTACCTCTAATGCTGGGCATTATGGCGACGTTGGGGAATGTCATAACTGTTTCCTTTTTTCATCCTGTCATTGTTTTTCTTATTAATTTGAGTGGGGTGCTTGTATCAAAGTTCATTCTGCCTTTGCTGTTTTTATCAGCACTGTTATTAATTGTCAGTAATTTAAATGAAAATTACAGTGTGTCGAAACTAGCCAATCTATTGAAACAAGTTGGCATGGGAACGCTTGGCATCTTTTTGACGATCTTTCTGGGTGTCATGTCTGTTCAGGGAGCATCCAGTGCTGTCCAGGATGGCGTTGCAATGAAAACGACCAAATTTATCACCGGTAACTTCATCCCGGTTGTCGGCAGGACATTCACGGATGCGACGGATACGATTTTAAGTGCGTCACTGCTCTTGAAAAATGCGGTCGGCATTGCCGGTGTGCTCATTATCGTTTTTATTGCCATTTTCCCGGCAGTTAAGATCTTTGCCATCGCACTCATCTACAAATTAGCCGCGGCTATATTGCAGCCGATAGGCGATGGTCCGGTTATTTCTGTGATGGACACGATTAGCAAGTATATTGTGTTTATTCTGGCCGCTTTACTGGCTGTGACATTAATGTTTTTCCTTGCCATCGTTATTCTGGTAGCTGCAAGTAATATAACAATCCTGCTGCGTTAGGGGTGTTGGGATGGATATTCTCATTGACTGGGTGACCCAAATTATTCTGTTTCTGCTGCTGGCTTCTGTCGTTGATCTTTTGATTCCGGCAACCTCGATGAAAAAATATATTAAATTAACAGTTGGACTGATTCTGATTCTCATTTTTTTGAAGCCCGTATTCTATTTATTTGATATGGATGTCAAACAGTCACTCCAGGCGGCATACACGGAAATGACGAATGAACAAACGGAAAAAAATAGTCTGGAAAATACAGTGGAAATGAAAAAAAGTGAAATACAAGCGTCCCAGCGTGCATATATTGGAGAACAAATGGCTGTCCAATTAAAAGAATTGGCAAATGAGCCCCTTAAGAAAAACTATCAGCAGCAAATTGCGGACATGGACCTCCAGATTTCGGATGAGGTGGATGCTGCGGATGAAAACCTGAAGAAGAATCTGGAAAAAGTCACTGTATATCTGCAGGAACCGCAGACAGAGGAAGGGGGAGTGGCGGTTGTTGAAAACGTTGTAATTGACACGGACAAACCGGCCGCGGAAGAGACCGAAATCAATGCAGAAGGAATTAAGAACTTATTGCATGATGTATGGGAAGTGGACAAAGAGAAAATCACCATTGCAAGGGAGGGTGGGGCATCTTGAAGAAATACTTGCAAAAGCTTTTAGGAACATCAGGAGATTCGAACAAACCTTCCAAAAAGGCCGGATATATTATTGTTATTGGCCTGCTTGGCTTGCTGCTCTTGATGCTGGGGAATGTATTCTCTTCCACAGCAAAAGAAGATTCGTCCATTGAGGAGCCGCCGAAAAAGATGGAGAAACCATCTTCAGATGAAACAATGCTGGATAAATCCTCCAAAAGTTCCAGTGTTAATGAGATAGAGAAAAACTATGAAGAAGATTTGCAGGAATTGCTGAACAAGATTCAGGGTGTATCAGAAGCGGAAGTCATGGTCAATCTGGATTCAACCAAAGTGAAAGTCTATGAAAAAAACTTAATCAAAAATCAGCAATCAACAGAAGAAACAGATACAAATGGCGGTGAGAGGCAAATAGAAGAAAATTCGGAGGAAACACAAGTTGTACTGGTGCGGCAGGGGGATAAAGAAGTTCCATTGCTCGTTCAGACAAAAAAACCAGATGTCAGGGGGGTGTTTGTCGTTGCTGAAGGAGTCGATCATGCAAGTGTGGAAAAATGGGTGATTGAAGCTGTTTCCCGGGTGCTTGATGTACCATCACATAGAGTATCTGTAATGCCAAAAAATTAGGAGGGTGTATCAATGTTAAAGAAACAGACGGTATGGCTATTGACAATGCTGAGTTTAATGATTGTTTTGAGTGTCTATTACATGACATCACCGGGGAGTGGGGATCTTGCGTATCTGCCTGATGGGGAAGATTCTGCGGAGGAAGCGGCATCCGATGCGGCGGGAGAGGATAATGCAAAAAAGAATGACAGTGAAGCGGATGTCAATGACATCTCCAATCTTAAGGAAGATCAGCTGTTTACTTCCATCCGCATGGAAATCGAGGATGAGCGCAGTGCAGCGAAGGACCGGCTGGATGATGTTGTAGCCTCAAGCACAGCGAGCGTGGATGAGAAAAATGAGGCCAAGGATAAGATGAACCAGCTCGAAGAAATATCCAGAAAGGAAAAGATTTTGGAAGAGTCAATTATTGCTTCAGCCGATTACGGTGATGTGCTGGTGCGTCATGAGGATGACAAAGTCCAAGTTCATGTGAAAGAGTCTGAACAGCTGTCAAAATCAGAAGTAGTCAACATCATGCAAATGGTCCGTGATGAGTTTGGTGATATAGAAGTGAATGTTGACCAACAGGCTGCAACCAAATGATCAGATGAAAGATAACCGGGTGATGCTATTGCACCCGGTTTTATGTGCGACGGGCAGTCGCACCTAGTGTAGATTACTACACTGAACTAACTTTTAAAGGATTGGAGTACG